>DATLUM010000056.1 GCA_035533095.1 Acidimicrobiales bacterium
TGCTGCTCCTGACGGGCACCAACCAGCCGAGCAACGGGTCGGCTGCCTACCTAGGGTCCCCGGTCCTCAGCCAGTCCTCAATAGGTCCTCAGAACGTCGGCAAACGGCAGTAACCGACGGTCACGGCTGGATAAGGGAAAGTCCTGGTGAGAGGCCCTTTCCAAGCAATAACGGCAGGTCGCGGCCCTGGCCGTAATACTTCCGCTACAAGTAGATCGCGACTGGGCCTGGCCGGTCGCGCGCCGATCAGCCGAGGTCCTCGTCCTCGTCGAGGAGGCCGTTCGCCGCGGCCAGCGCGGTTGCGGCCCTGACCGCCTCCTCGTAGACCGCTGTCAGGTGCCGCTCGACCACCGCTGGGTCCAGGGCGAGCGGTGCCGCGCCGAGCGACCTCACCAGCGCGGCCGGGTCCGGGGTGGGACGGATCCGAACGCCCTCGCTCGCTTCGGGGCTCGACTGTCCCCAGAACTTCTGCTCCGCGAGGCGGCGGCTCGCGGCGGGCCGGCGACGCTTGCTCATGCTGCCACCTCCTCGCCGCTCTCGTCGGTCGACTCTTCCTCGACCAGCTGGTCCTCGCGCAGACCGAGCACCGAACGCAGTTGCGCCGCGTCGAGATCGCCGAGGCTGCTGCGGGCCGGGAGCACCATGCCGGCGACGCGCCTCTTGCCGGCGACGATCTCCTCCACCCGCTCGTCCACCGTGCCTGGGCACACCAACCGGTGGCACATGACGGTCTTGTCCTGGCCGATCCGCCACGCGCGGTCACGTGCCTGGTCCTCGACGGCGGGGTTCCACCACCGGTCGTAGAGCACGACGTGGTTGGCAGCGGTGAGGTTGAGCCCGGACCCTCCTGCCTTGATCGACAACACCAGGGCTCCGGGCCCGGTGCCTTCCTGGAACTTGGTGATGAGCGAGTCCCTGACCGTACGCGAGAGTCCGCCGTGGTAGCAGCCGATCTTGACACCGGTCCTCTCGCTGAGGTGCGTCGCCATGCGCTCCCCCCACCTGGCGAAGTGGGTGAAGATGAGGATGCGCTCGCCGGCGGCGAACACGTCGTGCACGAGTTCTTCGAGCCGGGCGAGCTTGCCGCTGCGCGCGACAAGGGTGTCCTGCTCGTCCTCCGCGCCGAGGTAGGCCGCCGGGTGGTCGCAGATCTGCTTGAGGGCGGTGATCGCCGCGAGCACCTGGCCCTTTCTCGCGTTCGAGTCCCCGTCGAGCCCGCCGGCAATGAGCCTGTCGATGACGGCCTGGTAGAGACCGATCTGCTCGGCAGTCATCGAGCAGTGGTCGAGCTTGTCAACCTTGTCCGGAAGCTCCGCGGCGATCTCCGGCTCGTTCTTGGTGCGGCGGAAGATCAACAGACCGTTCAGAGCGCGCAGCGCGTTCTCCTCGGAGGCTCGTGCCGCTGATCCCGCCTGAGGGACGGGTGCGACACTCGCATCAGTGTTGCGAGACAGCTTCTCGATGAACGCGTTGCGCGGGCCAACCAACCCGGGATTGGTGAAATCGAGAATGGCCCAGAGGTCGCCCAGCCCGTTCTCCACCGGGGTCCCGGTGAGGGCGATTCGCGAATGGGCCTGCAGCCGCCGGAGCTCGCGCGCGGTCTCGCTTTGGTGGTTCTTGATTACTTGTGCCTCGTCCACGACGACACGGCGCCACGTGATCGCCGACAGCGCGTCGATGTCGCGCACGGCGGTCGCGTAAGTCGTCAGAACCACGTCGGATGTCGCGGCGAGCCTGCCGATCGACTCGCCTTCGGCTCGGCGCGGGCCGTGGTGCATGGACACCTTCAGTCCGCGGGTGAACCTCGCCGCCTCCTCCGCCCAGTTGCCGAGAACCGCGGGCGGGCAGATGACGAGTGTGGGGCCGTGCCCGTGATCGACGAGCAGATGCGCGAGGAGAGTGGGCGTCTTGCCGAGGCCCATGTCCATCGCGAGGCACCCGCCCAGACCCGCACGGTCCAGGAACCCGAGCCAACTCGCAGCCTCCGCCTGGTAGCTGCGGAGCTGGCCGTTGAAACCGTCGGGCGTGTCTATCGGCGCCGGCGCGTGGGTCGTGGCACCGCGCAGAAGGTCCGCCGCCCAGCCGCTTCCGTCGACCCTGACCGCACCGCCGAGCGCGGTGCCCTCGAGACCTATGGCCTGGCGGATCACCGCCGCACCGGAAAGCTGGGTGATCGACGAGCGTTCGGCCAAGGCAGCAGCAGCAGCAGCAAGGTCGGCACGATCGATGTGAACCCATCGACCTCGTACCTTCACGAGCGGCTGCGCCTCACGGGCCAGTGCTGCGATCCCCGCTGCGTCTAGTTCCACGTCGTCGAAGAACACGGACCAGCGCACGTTGGCAAGCTGCTGCACGCCGACCTGCGACGGTCCTCCGATCGCGTCGGCGTAGAGACGCAGCTGCGGGCTCGGCCGGCGAGCCGAGACCTTGGGGAGCATCACATCGAAGCCGGCGGGGCCGAGGGCCTGGCCGATGTTGAACATGAGCTCCACCGCCTCGTCGCCGTCGAGCACGACCTGCCCGCGTCTCGTCGACGGGCGACGCAGCGCGGGGATGAGGCGCTCGAGCCGGCGCAGCTGGGCTTCGACCTGCTGCGACTTGGTACCGGACGCAACGACCAGAGCGTGTTCCACCGGCATCGGGTGCTTGTCCACGCCCGTCGCTTCGACGGACAGCTGCCACCCGCCGTCGAATTCCGGTGGGTCGAGCCTTACGAGCAGACCGACGCGGTGATTCGCGGTGACTGGTGCCGCCCATCGCTTGAGGTCCTCGCCGACTCTCGACGCCGGCTCGGCGTCGGCGACGAACGGTCGACCGTCCAGACCCGAGAGCACGGCCTCCGCTATCTCGGCACGAGTCCGGGAATGCGGGGCTGCAGCCGGAGCGACCAGCCGTCCCGCCCCGGCCCTCGAAACGGCGTCGACGACCGCGGCGAGCAGCGAACGACACACGGCATCCGACTGCAATCCCGTCTGCACCGCACCGACCGCGCCCGGCATTCGGGTCACGAGCCCGTGGAGGCGTTCGCGGGAGATCAGGGCCGGAACCCAGCGGACGCGGTGACGCGACCCGGTCGGCTTCGTAGCGGACGCACCTCCCGACGACGTGCCTCTGATCACCGGAACCATGCGGCCTTGTGCGACCAGCTCGGTACCCCAGAGGGCGACCTCGCCCATCCAGCGGAGGCTCGGTGCGACACCCTCCCGCACGTCTCCCCCGCCGATGCCCACGAGCCACCCGAGGGTCTGCGACAGCGGCGCCGATAGGGCGTCGCACTGCCCGCCGGGGGTCGCGACGGAGGCGTGGCGCTCCCAGCCGATACCCGCTGCGTCGGCCTTCGCGAGGAGCTCGTCGAGGTCGTCCGGTCCGGGAACCGCGCCGGGACCGCCGGCCCACACGACCACGCGTCCCTCGCCCCAGGAAGCCTGGAGCAGGCAGGACCCCGGCTCGGACTCCTCGGGGGCAGCGCCGTCCGCGCTCGCGGCGGTCTCGGCGCCGGCTGCACTGTTGTGGTGGGGTCCGGCACCGTTGCCGCCCGCGGGCCCGAGAGCGGGGAGGTCGATGGTGTCCCCGGCGACCCGCAGCAAGGCGGCTGACAGTCGCTGCCGCTCCTCGTCGAGGTCGGAAAGGACCTGCTGACGTTCCTCTCCGGCGATCGAGGCGGCCGCGCGGAGCGCGTCGTCGGTCTCGTGGATCAGGAGTCGCAAGGCCGCGGCCCAACGGAGGGGATCGGCTCCGAGCGCGACGCGCTCAGCGTCGGAGGCCCACCCTCCGGCGTCGGCAGCAACCGCTGCTTCCCAGGCGATACGGTCCAGCTTGTTCTCCACTCTCTTTCTGACGGTGGGACGGACCCAGGACCAGGCTTGCGCTGGACGGGCCGGCCCGCCTTGCAGGCCTGCCCGGTGGTTCCGATTCCACCAACTGGCCCCGGGCTGGCCCGGGGTCCTACCGGTTTAACCTGCTAGGGCTTCCTTCCATTCCCGGCCCTACTGCTCTACCCAAATTCCCCTCGGGCTGCGGCCGCCAGCCGCGCGCCCGGAGACTTACGTCGTCCCCTGCGCATACTCACTGTAGCCCCGGCTGGGTCGCGAACGCCAGCATCCTCGGGTGCGGCTAGCTGGCGACCCGCGCCTCGACCATCCGTCGCATGCCGTCCTTCCAGTGGACCCGGGAGGGCCCGATCAGCTCGTTCATCAGGGTGACGTCGACGGCCACGCTCGGCAGCGCGAACTCGGTCTCCTCGAAGACGGGTTCGGAGCCGACGAGCTCCCCCAGGTACCGGCACCATTCCTGGACGCTGACGACGTCGGGGCCGGCCCAGTTGACCGTGGGTGCGGGCACGTCTGCGATGCCGAGGAGGAGCGGGATCTGGCGGATGATGTCGTCGCTGTGGATGGGCGAGTACACGCTCTCCTCTCCCGGCAGCACCTGGATCGGCTGACCGGAGAGGATGCACTCGAGGTGGATCGAGGGCCAGGCGATGCACTCACCGAAGGGAACGTTGAGCCGGGCGATCACTGTGGGCAGACCATGCAGGCGCGCGCTGAGTCTCGCAACGACCTCCGCCGCGATCTTCGAGATGCTGTATGTCGGCAGCAGAACCCTGTGGTTGTCACCGAGAGGATCTGTCTCGCGCATGGGGTGAGGGCCATTCTCCTGGTACACGCCCGTCGAGGAGCAATGCAGGAACGCCTTCGCGTCCCGGCAGTGGGCCATCAGCAGACCGAGGTTCTCGGCGTTCGACGCGAGCGCGGAGGGGAAGTCGGGGGCGTGGGTGACCGCCAGGTTGATCACGTAGTCAAGCCCCTGCGGGAGGACCGATAAGTCCGGCTCCGACAGGTCGAGGGCCACGGTCGTGACGCCCGCGCTTTCGAGCGACTTCCTGGCGTTCGCGTCGCGGAACCTCGCGGCGCCCCACACCTTGCTGTTCTTGGCGAGGTGACGGACGATGGGCGATGCGACCATTCCGGTCGCGCCGACCACAAGGATCTTCTTCCCGTCGAGGTCCACGCCTGTCATGCCGGCCTCGCTGCCATCATCTCTCCCAAACTGACGAGGCTGGCCGTCGCGCCCCCGAGCGTCAGCTCGAGTTGCTTCGCCGCGAGGAAGTAGCGGTGGAGCGGGTACGAGCGATCGACTCCGACGCCGCCGTGGATGTGCTGTGCGGCGTGCACAACGCGCTGTCCGCCCTCGGCGGCCCAGAACTTGGCGATCGCCACCTGCTCGTCGGCCTGCCGGCCGTCCGATAGCCGCCACACAGCCTGGCGGGCGGTGAGCTGGACCGCCTCGGCGTCGATGTACGCGTCAGCGGCTCGCTGGCCCACTGCCTGGAAGGTGGCGATCACGCGCCCGAACTGCTGGCGGCTGGCGGCATATGTCGCGGTGAGATCGACCGCGGCCTTGCATGTACCGGCCATCAGGGAACAAAGACCGGCGGTCGCGCGAGGCAACAGCCACTCCAGGATCTCACGGCCGGCGCCTTGACCGCCGAGGATCCGATCGCCGGTGACTGTCACGCCGTCAAAGTCGAACCGGGCTTCGGGGATGCCCGTCGTCGTCTCCAGTCGGGTGAGGCTCACACCCGGCGCGGATGGGTCGACTACTAAGATGCTGACCTCCCCCTCGCCTGTCGCGGCCGGCACGAGAACTTCGTCGGCGACAGAGCCAGCCGCCACGCAGATCTTGGTGCCATGGAGGATCCACCCGGCCCCTTCTCGGTGCGCGGTGGTCAGCGGACGGGTCGGGTCTGTCCCAGCCTCTATCAGCGCGGCAGTGAGGATCTTCTCGCCCGTGCAAAGCGGCGGAAGAAGCTCGCGCCGGATCTCAGGCGACCCGAACTTCGCGACCGGAAGCCCACCGAGGACCAGCGCGGCCCATAGCGGGACGGGCGCGGCGGCCAGACCGGCCTGCTCCAGGAGCATCGCGACCTCGGCGAACCCGTAGCCGCTCCCGCCGTCGGACTCGTCCACCGCGAGACCGAGGAGGTTGGCGTCGGCCAGAGCGGCCCACAGCGCGCGGTCGAATCCCTCGCCGGCAGCCTGCACCTGCGCTCTGCGTTCATCGGTGAGATGGCCGGTGAAGACCTTCTCCACGGA
This sequence comes from Acidimicrobiales bacterium, assembly GCA_035533095.1. Lineage (NCBI taxonomy): Bacteria > Bacillati > Actinomycetota > Acidimicrobiia > Acidimicrobiales > Acidimicrobiales bacterium. The sequence continues at coordinate 6,096 of DATLUM010000056.1, forward strand.
CTCGACGACCGCCGCCTGCTCTTCGCTCAACGAAAAGTCCATGCTTCACTCCTACCTGGACGCCCGGGGGAAGCCGAGGCCGAAAGTCGCGATGAGGTCGCGCTGGATCTCGTTGGTGCCGCCGCCGAAGGTGAGGATGAGGAGACTGCGGTAGGAGCGCTCGAGGTGGCCGCGCACCGAGTCCGGGGAACCATCGCGCAAGTAGCCGCGCTCACCGATGATCTCGAACAGGAGCCGGAAGGCCTCGAGGTAGAACTCGGTCCCGAACACCTTGACGCTGGACGCGTCCGCCACGTCGAGCCTTCCCTGCGTAGCGGTCCAGGCGACCTTCCAGTTCATGAGCCTCAGGAACTCGAGGCGCGCCCTCACGCGAGCCAGGTTCAGTTGTACCCACTGCTGGTCGATCACCCGCGACCCGTCTGCGAGCTTGTTCTCCTGTGCCCACTGGTGGACCTCGGCCAGGGTCCTCTCGATGATCCCGGGCGAGCAGAGCGTCACCCGCTCGTGGTTGAGCTGGTTGGTGATCAGGGTCCAGCCGTTGTTCTCGCCTCCCACGAGAGCGCTGGCGGGGACCCTGACGTCGTCGAAGTAGGTCTGGTTGATGTCGTGCTCGCTCAGGAGGTGCATCGGCGTCAACGAGATCCCCGGCGTGTCCATCGGCACCGCGAAGATCGATATCCCCTTGTGCTTCTTGGCCTCGGGGTCGGTGCGTGCAGCAAGCCAGATGTAGTCCGCGCCGCCGGCGAGGCTGGTGAATACCTTCTGGCCGTTGATGACGTACTCCTCGCCGTCGCGCACGGCCGAGGTCACCAGAGCCGCGAGATCGGTCCCTGCGCCCGGCTCGGTGTAGCCGATGCAGAAGTGGATCTCGCCTTTGAGGATCTTGGGCAGGAAGTGCGCCTTCTGCTCGTCGGTCCCGAAGTTCATGATCGTCGGGCCGACGGTGTTGATGGTCAGCATCGGTACCGGGGCGCCGGCGCGCATCGACTCGTCGAAGAAGACGAACTGCTCGATTGCCGACCGGCCCTGGCCGCCGTACTGCGTCGGCCAGCCGATCCCGAGCCATCCGTCCTCGCCCATCTGGCGAACGACCCGGCGTAGCGCCGGGCCGACGCCGTGGCTGGCTGCGAGTTCGGCCTCGACCTCAGGCGTCAGCAGCCGTTCGTAGTAGGAGCGGAGCTCGCGCCTGAGGCTCTCCTGCTCGTCGGTGTACGCGAGATACACGGCAACCCTCCCTCCGGCGAAACCATATAAGAACGCGTTCTAGTTCGCCAGTCCCGCGGCTGCCTCCCGCTGGTCGGGACCCTCAGGGTTGTGGCCGAATCCGAATTTCGTTCTACTTGTGGGCAGTGGAGGCGAACCTGGCTGATCTGTTCGAGTTCGCGGTCGACCATTTCGGGGACCGCGAGTACATCGTCGCCGAGGGCAAGCGGCGGACTTACGCGGAGATGGAGGCCAGGGCCAACCGCCTGGCGCATTATCTGGCGGAGCAAGGGGTGGGGCCGGGCGACCACGTGGGCATCTACGCGCTGAACTCGGTCGAGTGGGTCGAGGCCCTGTGGGCGATCTTCAAGCTTCGCGCCGTGTGGATCAACATCAACTACCGGTACGTGGCGGACGAGCTGCGTTACATCTTCACGAACGCCGACCTCGTCGGGCTGATCCACGCCCGCGAGTTCTGCCCGCGCGTCGCGGAGGTGGAGGACGTCCTCGGCGGTTTGCGCTTCACCTTGGTGATCGAGGACGGCTCCGGCCATCAGGACGTGCGCTCCGACGCTGTCGACTACGAGAAGGCACTCGCGTCGCAGTCACCCGATCGCGACTTCGATGCGCGCTCGGGCGACGATCGGTACATCCTCTACACGGGCGGCACAACCGGGATGCCGAAGGGTGTCGTCTGGCGCCAAGAAGACGTCTTCTACGCCCTGGGTGGCGGCATCAATGCCATGACCAACGAGCGCGTCGCCGACCCGGGCGACCTGACCCGCAATGCGGCGGCCGGGTCTCCTCTCACGTTCTTGCCGGTCGCGCCTCTCATGCACGGAGCGAGCCAGTGGGGCGTGATGGGCCAGAGCTTCTCGGGCAACAAGATCGTGCTCGTGGCTCGTTTCGACGCCAAACGGGTCTGGCGCCTGGTGGAGCAGGAGAGAGTGAACTCGTTGTTCATCACCGGCGACGCGATGGGCCGTCCACTCGTCGAGGCACTCGACGAGCCAGGCGCTTCGTATGACACCTCGTCGTTGGTGTCGATCAGCTCGACGGCGGCTGTCTTCTCGCCCTCGGTGAAGGAAGACTTCTTCCACCACTTCCCCAACCTCTACATGACCGACTCGATCGGCAGCTCCGAGGGCGGGGCGAACGGTGTGTCCTTTGTGACCCCGGGCAGCACAGCCATGAAGGGCGGTCCGACGGTTAAGAGCCTCCGGGACACGGTCGTGCTGGACGAGAACGGCCGCATCCTCGAACCAGGGTCGGGGGTGATAGGCAAGGTTGCCCGAACCGGGAACATCCCGATCGGCTACTACAAGGACCCCGTCAAGACAGCAGAGACCTTCCTGACGATCGACGGGGTGCGCTACGCGGTGCCGGGCGACTTCGCGACTGTCGAAGCGGATGGGACGCTCACGCTGCTCGGGCGCGGCTCGGTTTCGATCAACTCCGGCGGCGAGAAGATCTTCCCCGAGGAAGTCGAGGCCGCGCTCAAGGCCCACCCTGCGGTGTTCGACGCCACGGTCGTCGGGGCGCCGGACGAGCGCTGGGGCCAGTGCGTCGCCGCGGTAGTGCAGGTCAGGCCGGGCCAGGACGTGTCGCTCGAGGAGCTACAGGCCCACTGCAGGACGCGCATCGCCGGCTACAAGATCCCGCGCCAGCTCAACGTGGTCGACGAGATAAGGCGCTCGCCGAGCGGGAAGCCCGACTATCAGTGGGCAAAGGAAGTCGTCGCCGGGCCCTAGCGCGGCTTCGCCTCCCCGGACAGAAGGAACCTGGCGGCGAACTCGAGTTCCTCGCCGATGCTCGCCACGGCGCGCCATCCGTGAACCCATCCGATCAGCGCCGTGAACCACACGTTGCAGAGGATCCGCACCACCGCGTCGCGCCGGGCTGGCTCCACGCCTGACAGGGCCCGGTCGAAGATCCGGATGAGGATCTCATGAACCTCTCCCTGGTAGCGACCGATCCCCGGATCGGGGCTCGCGACCGCCGTGACCAGCGCAGAGCTGATCATCTGGTTGCGCTCGACGGCCGCGCTCGCGCGGCGGACCACCTCCACCACCCGCTCCTCAGCGGTCTCCCCCGAGGGAGGCCGCTGCTCGAGCCGCCGCTCCAATTCAGAGGTCCAATCCACCAACGCGGCCGCGAGCATCTGGTCTTTGGACTCGAAGTATCGGTAGATCGTTCCCAGAGCCACCTTCGCCCGCGCCGCCACGTCGCGCATCTGCACGACCTCGTAGCCTCCCTCGGACGCGAGCTCCACCGCGGCGGCCACCATCCGGCGGCGGCGTTCGGCCTGGTTCGCGGAGAGACGCTCACCTTTGGGAGGAAGCGCTCGCTCGTCCCCGGGCTCTGTGTCCACGGCGGGGCGTGGTGAGCTCACAACGTGATCCCGCCGTCCATGGTCACGATCGATCCCGTCATGTAGTGCGCCTCGTCGGACGCCACGTAGGCGAACAGGGAGGCCAGGTCCTCCGGCTGGCAGAACCCCATCGGGGACATGTACCGGGTCAGCCGGTTCATGTCCGCCCCCTCGGGCAGGTCGGCGAAGTCCTTGATGATCGGTGTGTCCACGCCACCCGGGCAGATGGCGTTGATCCTGACCTTGCGGTCCCAGTACTCGATTGCGAGAGCCTTGGTGAGCATCACCACCCCGCCCTTCGACGCGCAGTACGCCGCCTGGTACGGCTGGGCCATCACGCCCGACGTGGACGCCGTGTTGACGATCACGCCACCCCGGTCGAGCATGTGCCGGAGAGCCGCCTGGCACACCAGGAACGTCCCGGTCAGGTTGACCCCGATGATCCGGTCCCAATCGCCGGCTGCCATGTCGACGCTGTGGTAGAAGCGCCCTATCCCTGCGATGTTGCAGACCACGTCGGGCTGCCCGTACGCGGATACTGCGCGTTCGACCGCCTCGGCGACGCTGTCGGGCTCGGAGACGTCGCACGCGAAGCCGGCGGCGCGGCCGCCAGTGTCGGCGATGGTCGCTGCAGTGGCTTCGACCGCCTGTGCTGCCATGTCCAGACACGCCACCGCGGCCCCTTCGGACCCCAACCGGATCGCAGTTGCCCGGCCTATCCCTGAAGCAGCTCCGGTGACGATGGCGGTCTTGCCGGCGAAGCGGCTCACGGGGCGTACCTGACGGGGAGCTCCTTGATGCCGTTGATCCACGCCGAGCGCAGGCGCCTCGCCGGACCTGCCGGGGCCACCGAGGGCATATGGTCCGCGATGGCGTTGAACATCAGGTTGATCTCCATCTTGGCGAGGTTCGCCCCGAGGCAGTAATGAGGGCCGCCGCCGCCGAAACCGAGGTGGGGGTTGGGGTCCCGGGCTATGTCGAAGCGCTCCGGTTCGTCGAACACCTCGGGGTCGAAGTTGGCGGCGCTGTAGCAGATGCCGACCCGCTGGCCCCTCTTGACCTCGACGCCTCCCAGAGTCGTGTCCTCCAGGGCGGTTCGCTGGAACACGATCACGGGCGTTGCCCAACGCACGACCTCGTCTGCGGTGGTCGCCGGCCGTTCGGCCTTGTAGAGCTCCCACTGGTCCGGGAACTGGAAGAAGCCCATCATCCCGTGAGTGATCGCGTTGCGGGTGGTCTCGTTGCCGGCCACCGCCAGAAGCAGCACGAAGAATGCGAACTCGTCGGAGGTGAGACCCCGGCCGTCGACATCGGCGGATACGAGCTTGGTCACGATGTCGTCGCGGGGATTCTCCGTACGGTCCTGGCCCAGCGCCATCGCGTAGTTGATCAGCTCGGCGGACGCGACGACCGGATCGATGTCGTACTCGGGATCGTCGTAGGCGATCATCTGGTTCGACCAGTCGAAGATCTTCGCCCGTTCCTCCTGAGGCACTCCGATGATCTCGGCGATCGCCTGCAGCGGGAGCTCCGCGGCCACTTCTGTCACGAAGTTGCCGCTCCCACGCGAGACAGCTTCCTTGACGATCGCCTCGGCGCGCGCCGAAAGGGCCTCCTCGATCATCCGGATCGCCCTGGGGGTGAAACCGCGCGAGACGATCCGCCGCAGCTTGGTGTGGTCGGGGGGATCGACGTTGAGCATCATCAGGCGCTGCATCTCGATCTCGTCGCGCGAGATCCCCTCCATGAACCTGACGACCGCTGTGTTCTCCCAGCTCGAGTACACCTCCGGCTTCAGAGAGACCTCGCGCACCTCGGCGTGCCGGGTGACCAACCAGAAACCCTCGTCGTCGAACCCGCCGATGCCGCGCCGCTGCGCGTTCCATGCGACGGGCGCGGCGGTGCGGAGCTTGGCGAACTCCCCGTACGGGACGCCCGTTTCGATCAGGTCGGGGTCGGTGACGTCGAATCCAGGGGGCAACAACAGCTGCGAGCTCACCTCGTCCTCCAGCGCTCCCAAGGCGAGTGGTGCCTTGGCAGCTTTTAGATCACGTTCTATTTTCGGTCGAGCGTAGCAGACCGGCTTCCTGGGACCGCCGGGCGCCTTACCTGCGCTGGAAGTTCGGGACCCTCTTCTCGGCGAACGCCTTCGGCCCCTCCTTCGCGTCCTCGCTGGCGAACACGGCCTGGCCGCGTGGCCACTCCTCGGCAAACGCGTCCGCCTCGGTCAGGCCGCCGGAGGTGCGCAGGGTCCTGAGGACCGCTTCCACCGCTAGCGGTCCGTTGAGGCAGATCTGGTCCGCAATCTCCTTCGCCTTTTCCAGCGCCTTGCCGTCGGGGACCACGTGGCCGATGAGTCCGAGTTCCTTGGCTTCGGCCGCCCGGATGTGCTTGCCGGTGAGAAGGATCTCCGCTGCCGCTGTGTAGGGAATCTGGCGTGGGAGCCGCACCGCGGATCCGGCCATCGGGTACAGCGACCACCTAACCTCGGACACGCCGAAGCGCGCGCTCTCGCCTGCCACCCTGATGTCGGTCCCGAGGAGGATCTCGGTCCCGCCGGCGATCGCGACGCCTTCCACCGCCGCGATGATCGGCTTCGGTGGCCGGTCCACCTTCAAGAACCCTCGCCAGGCCAGATCCGGGTCCGCGGCCATGCGCTGCGCGGCGTCCGGGCGCGCTTCCTCCTCATCCGCGTCGCCGGCCATGGCCTTCAGGTCGGCGCCCGAAGAGAAGTTGCCTCCCGCCCCGGTGAGGATGATGCACCTGATCGAGTCGTCGGTGGCCGCCTCGGCGTAGGCCTCCACCAGGGTGACCAGCATCGTGCCGGTGAACGCGTTCATGCGCTTCGGGCGGTTGAGAGTGAGCACCATCGTTGCGCCGGAACGCTCGACGATCACTTGGGGCACGGAGGTTCCTCCTTGATATAGGCACGGTCTTCGACTCTCTCCGATATGCGCCATCCCGCCGGCGTGCGCACGAGCTTGTCCCGGTACCACAGGCCGCACACCAGAAGGTGCGGGTCGTCGCCGCCGCGCAGCACCATCGGGTTGTGGCAGATGGTTCGGGCGGACGCGGTGTCGCCGTCGATGTCCACCACGCTCGACCCCACGAGGTGCTGGGAGACCTCGAACATCGGCATCGCCTCGGCGAGGAAGCGCTTGATCTCCTCGAGCCCGCCGGCGGCCCCTCCCATGGCGCTGTAGTCGATGTGCGCGTCCGGGGTGAAGACGCGGTCGAGCGCGTCCCAGTCCCGCTGGTCGATCGCTTGCGTGTAGCGGGCCAGCAGGTCCTGGATCTCTATCCGGTCGGATATCTCCTGAAGATCGAGCACGTCAGTCCTCCTCCAAGGTCGGTGCAACCGGCTTCCCGGACGGGTTCGTAGACCTCAGAAGATGCTTGAGCACCTTGCCGGCCGCGTTGTGGGGCAATTCGGAACGGACCTCGAGGTGCGTCGGAACCTTGAAGGCGGCGAGCTCCTGCGCGACCCACTTTTGCACCTCGGGGAGGTCCACCGTCGCTCCCGGGCGGGTCACCACAACCGCCTTGACCTCCTCCCCGAGCACCCTGTCGGGGACCCCGATCACCGCCGCTTCCGCGATCGCCGGGTGCTCGATGAGACGGTTCTCTATCTCGATCGGATAGATGTTCTCGCCGCCGCGCACGATCAGATCGGCCCCGCGGCCCTCGAGGAAGAGAAGGCCGCGTTCGATTCGCCCGAGCTCGCGGGTTCGGTACCAGCGGTCGGCGTCCAGCGCGGCCTCCGTCGCCTCCGGATCGTCCCAGTAGCCGGAGAAGTTGCTGGGACCGCGCAGGCAGATCTCTCCCACCTCGCCGGCGGGCAGCACCTCGCCTTCGGGGCCGCGCACGCAGATCTCGTATCCGGGAACGGGCGCGCCGACCGCATCGGGATGTTCCACCGCCGCCCGGCCATCCTGGTGCGTCCCGGCGCCGCACGTCTCGGTCATCCCGTAGCCGGTCGCCATCCTGGTGACCTGAGGCAGCTTCTCCCGCACGGCGCGCCAGAGCTCCGGCTGGAACGTCGACCCGCCTCCGCCGATCCTGCGCAAGGAAGAAAGATCGAACTCGCCGAGGCGCGGGTGCTCGAGGATCCGCCACAGCTGGGTCGGCACGATCGACCACGCAGCAGCGCGGAACCTCTCGGTCATCTCCATGTGCACCTCCGGGTCCCAGCGCCCCGCCGGCGGGTACGCGATGGTGGCGCCGATGAGGGACCCTCCGATCAGCGCTACGGAGAAGCCCGAGATGTGGAACATCGGAGAGACGCCGATCGAGCACTGCTGGCCGGTCTGCGGCGGGCCATCGCCGGAAGCACCGAACGTCCCCTGGCTAGAAGCCAGTTCCAGGATTGCCCCTACCTGACCCTGCAGCGCCGCCTGCATCATCATGTTCACGTGGTTGCGGTGGGTGAGCACCGCGCCCTTGGGCCGCCCGGTCGTCCCGCTCGTGAACAGGATGCACAGGGGGTCGTCCTCGGCGATCTGGTCGAGGGGTAGGGACCTGTCATCGCCGCGTTCGACGAGTGAGTCGAAGTCGTCCTCGATGCACACGAGCGGAACGTCGATCGATCCGCCGGGGAGCCTCTCCAGGCGCCGGCGGTCCCCGAACACCAGCTTCGGGCGCGCGAGGCCGATCCCGCGGAGCATTTCCGGTCCCGTCCACCAACCGTTGAGCTCCACGACGACGGCGCCGAGACACACGGTCGCCCAGGCGATGATGGCGTGACCGGGAATGTTGGCCGCGACGATGCCGACCCGGTCGCCCGGGCCGATGCCGAACCGGTCTGAGAGGGCACTCGCCATCCGGCGGACCGGTTCGTGGATCCCCCTGTGGGTGTAGGTGCGGTCGGGGAAGATCAGAAACGGCTGCTCGCCGAAACGGTCGGCTCCGAACTCGAGCATTTGCCGAGCCGAACGTGGGCGGCGGGCGAACACCTGCATGTCGGCGCCGAGGACGTTCTCCTCGCGCATCTGGAACGGTGCGCCAGGTCCGGTGAGCGCGTCTCTTGCCTGGTCGGGAAGAAGCCGGTCCTCGTCCCAGCGAAGGTACGCGAGCCCCGGTGTCACTCCCGGTCGAGCCCGAGGATCCGGGCGGCGTTGTCGTGAAGGAACTTGGGCCAGACGTGGTCGCGGAAGGGCACGGACGGCATCTCCGTCATGATTCGCTCCAGGCTCAGACCCATCGGGTAGTAACCGGCGTACAGCACCTTGTCGGCGCCCCGCGTGTTGGCGAAGTCCACCACCGCCTTGGGGTAGTACTTGGGCGCGAAAGCGGAAGTGCAGTAGTGGAGCCCGGGCCATTTGAGCATCAGCTTGACGGCGAGCTCCTCCCACGGTTCGCATCCGTGCATGGTGACGAAGGTCAGGTCGGGGAAGTCGAACATCACCTCGTCGATGAGCTCGACGTGCTGGCACATTCCCTTCAAACGCGGGCCCGGTATGCCGGCGTTGACCCACACGGAGAGTCCCAGCTCCACGCACTTGGCGTAGATGGGGTACATCTTCTTGTCGTTGATCGGGACCTGGGGGAAGGTCCCCGCCGGGAACACGCTGACCGCGCGCGTGCCCAGCTCCCGGTGGTCGTCGACGATCTTGCGGATGGCGTCCATCCCTTGGTTGGGGTCGACGCTGGTTCTGCCGACGAACCGGTCGGGGTGCTCTCTCAGCGCCCGGTCGGAGACCCCGTCGCGGGGCGTTCCGACTACCCCGACGGCAATTCCGTAGAGGTCCATCTGCTCGAGCGTCGAGGCGACGGGATCGATGTCGCCGGTGCGGCCCTCGGGCACGTCTTTGAACATGTACTCCGCCGGGAAGCGCATGTTCTCCTTGGACTCGCGGTCCTTGGTCTGCCGGCGTATGAAGCCGTACGTCTCCCCGAAGTCCTTGACGGGGAACCCGATCATGGTGTCGATGATCGGCTGGCCCTCGGGCATGGCCATATCGGCTCCTTCACTCCTGGTCTCGTCGGCTCTGCAGAGGGGCCCCGCACCGACCCGGGCCCCCTTGGGGTGGCTACGCTAGAATCAGCTTCCAGCTGAAGTCAAAGGGACCCGTGCCCGGCGCACGCGGGCCCTGCCTCCCAGATCCTCCGAACACACCTTCGACCAGAGAGAGGTGGCGAGAGTCCGCCCAGTGTCCAAGCGAGCCGCCACCAGAGTCACCGCCCCACCGCTTCCGGACACCCTTTCCAGCACCCAGCGGGAACGCCGGGACCGGATCGTGCAGGCGGGACTGACGCTCCTGCGAACCCACGAACACAATCAGATCCAGATGAAGGACGTGGCCGCGGAGGCCGAGGTGGCTCTAGGAACCGTCTACCGCTATTTTCAGTCCAAGGACCACCTCTTCGCCGAGGTCCTGGCGGCTTGGGGCAGCCAGCTGCGGATCAACGTGGAGCGCAAGCCTCTCAGGGGGACCACCAACGCGGAGCGGCTCACCGACGTCCTGCACCGTTCGATGAGAGCCTTCCAGGGGTGGCCCCAGCTGGCCCGGGTGGTCATGACGCTCGAGGCGTCCGACGACCCCTTCACCCGTGAGATCTTCGCCCGCAACATGGCCCGGAACAACGACGTATACGTCGAAGCGGTGCAAGGTCTCCCCGAGAACCTCACCCGCGACGTGGTCCGGGTCGCGACCTCGGTGTTCGACCTGCAGCTGAGGCAGTGGGTGGTCGGGGCCCAGTCGATCGCCGACGTCTACGACCGGATCAGCAAATCGGTATGGATCATCCTCGAGTTCTCCGAGCGCCTTCCCGCCGAGTCACTCGGCCACGCGGCGCTCGCCTGACGCAGGATCAGCGCCACCGAGAGCCGGCACAGAAAGGACCGAATTGCCGATCAGAACGGATATCCGCGACCAGGGAATCGCCGAGGTGGTGATGGACTGCCCGCCGGTCAACGCGCTCAGGGTCGCGGAGTGGTACGGCCTGGCTGAGGCTCTTACCAGTCTCGGCCGCGACCCTGGCGTGAGGGTCGTCGTCCTGCGCGCCGAAGGCAAGGGGTTCAACGCCGGTGTCGACATCAAGGAGATGCAGGACAAGGAGGGTTTCGAGGCGCTGATCGGAGCCAACCGGGGTTGCTTCGCCGCGTTCGCCGCCGTCTACGACTGCGCGGTCCCTGTCATCGCCGCGGTCCACGGATTCTGCCTCGGCGGTGGCATCGGCCTGGTGGGCAACGCCGACGTGGTCGTCGCCTCCGACGACGCCTATTTCGGCCTTCCCGAGGTGGACAGGGGGGCCCTCGGCGCCGCCACACATCTGAGCCGTCTGGTACCCCAGCACAAGATGCGGGCCATGGTCTACACATCCGCGACGGCATCAGCCGCCGAGCTTCTCTCATACGGCAGTGTCTGGAAAGTGACGTCACGCTCCGATCTGATCCTCGAAGCGACCTCGCTCGCAGAAACGATCGCCGCCAAGTCCCCGACCGTCATCCGCGCGGCGAAGGAGTCGCTCAACGGGATCGACCTCTGGGACGTGAAGCGCTCGTACCGCTACGAACAGGGCTTCACCTTCGAGCTCAACCTCTCCGGGGTTGCCGACGAGCACCGTGACGCGTTCGTCGCCAAGCGCGACACCGACACGACCCGATGAGCGACACCCGGACGATGAGCAAGGTGATCACCGAAGAAGAAGTGGTTGCCCAGCTTGCAGATGGCATGACCATCGGCATCGGCGGTTGGGGAAGCCGCCGCAAGCCGATGTCGATCGTGCGGGCGATCGCACGCAGCGACCTGCGCGACCTGACGATCGTGAGCTTCGCCGGCCCCGACCTCGGCCTGTTGTGTGCATCAGGCAAGGTTTCGCGCGCGCTGTACCCGTTCGTCTCGCTCGATTCGATCGCGCTCGAACCGCATTTCCGTGTTGCCAGGCAGAACGGCATGATCGAGGACGTTCCCTGGGACGAAGGCATGTTCGTGTTGGGACTGCAGGCAGCGGCGTGGCGGGTCCCGTTCCTTCCCAGCCGGGTCGGCCTCGGCAGTGACCTGTTGGTGCACAATCGGATGCTCCAGACCGTCCGATCCCCGTACGAGGATCAGATGGAGCTGGTGGCGGTACCGGCGATCCGCCTGGATGCGGCCATTTGCCATCTAAACCGATCCGACGCCCGAGGCAACGCCGCGTTCCTCGGACCCGACCTCTACTTCGACGACCTGTTGCTGCGAGCTGCGCCCACGCGGCGCTTCATCTCCGTCGAGAAGGTCGTGCCCACCGCGGAGCTCGCGCGAGAAGCCGGGACCGAGCTTCGCCTCCGCATCGCCAGGATGATGGTCGATGGCGTGGTCGAGCGCGCGGGCGGTGCGCTTTTCACTTCGTGCGTACCGGATTACGAGCGCGACGAGGGCCTGCAGAAGGAGTACGCCTCGGCAGCCAGGTCGGCCGAGGCGTGGGACGCTTTCAAGAAGGAATGGGTCGACGTGAGCGAGGAAGAGTTCCAGGCGAAGGTGCGCGCCCGATGATCGCCGACCTGGTCACCCGAGCGGAGGTGTGCATCGTCGCGTTGGCCGAGTGCTTCCGCGGCGATGGCGAGATCGTCGCCAACCCCATCGGGACGATCCCGATGATCTCTGGACGCTTGGCGCGCGCCAGCTTCGAGCCGGACCTGATGGTCACCGACGGTGAAGCCTCTCTCGTGGCAGGAGACGAAGCGTTCGCATGGCCGAACGGAAAGATCGTCGAGTACTACAACCCCTACCGCTCGATGTTCGACGTGGTGTGGTCCGGCAGGCGCCACGTCGTGATGGGTGCCTCGCAGATCGACGCCTACGGCAACCAGAACTTCGCGGCCATCGGATCGGACTACCACGCCCCCAAGACGCAGCTGATCGGGTTCCGCGGAGCTCCGGGGAACACCGTCAACCACGCAACGAGCTACTGGGTGTCAGGGCACTCCCCCAGAGTGTTCGTGGACAAGGTCGACGTGGTCACCGGTGTCGGATGGGACCGCGCGGAGGCGGCAGGGCCGGGAGCGACCGAATTCTTCGATCTCCGCCGAGTCGTCTCGAACCTCGCGGTGCTCGACTTCGGGGGTCCCTCGCACAGGATGCGGCTGCTCAGCGTCCACCCCGGGGTCACCGTGGACGAGGTGGTCGCAGCGACCGGCTTCGAGCTGGCAATGGCTCCCGACATCATGGAGACCCGGTTGCCCAGCGCGGAAGAGCTGAGGCTGATCAGGGAAGTGATCGATCCCGACGGGCTGCGCCGCACAGAACTACCCGACTGAATGGGATCCCGGACTGACGAGACGGAAGAGGTAGAGATATGACGATGAGAGTGCCTGCCGTCGAAGGTTGGCTGACGGTGGACGACCAACCGGCGCTCCTGGGAAGGAAGTGCCCGAGCTGCGGCACCTACATGTTCCCGCCCACCGGCGCCTGGTGCCCCAACCCGTCCTGCAGCTGCGACGAGCTAGAGACCGTTGCGCTTTCGCGGACCGGGACGGTGTGGAGCTACACCGACGCCCAGTATCAGCCCCCCGCCCCTTACGTCTCCCCGACCGATCCGTACAAGCCTTTCGCGATCGCCGCAGTCGAGCTCGCCGAGGAGCGCCTCGTCGTGCTCGGGCAGGTAGCCAGCGGGTACGGGGTCTCGCACCTGCATGTCGGTGCGCCCGTCGAGCTGGTCGTGGAGCCCCTCGATTACGCGGACGAGCCGGACAAGATGGTGTGGCGCTGGAGGCCCACCTCCCCTGATGCCACAGCCGGCGGGGGGGGTGAGCCTCGATGAGCGGCGACGTCGCGATCCTCGGAGCGGGGATGCACCCCTGGGGCAAGTGGGGAAAGCCATTCGTCACCTACGGCGTCGCTGCCGCCCGGGCAGCTCTCGAGGACGCCGGAGTCGCCTGGAGCGACGTGCAGTTCGTCGTCGGTGGTGAAACCGTCCGCAACGGCTACGGCGGCTACGTCGCCGGATCAACGATCGCCAGGGCGCTCGGATGGAACGGCGCCAGGGTCGCGACCTGCTACGCCGCGTGCGCATCCGGCTCGGCGGGGATAGAGGCCGCCCGCACCCGCATACTCGCCGGGCTGTGCGACATCGCCCTGGTGGTCGGAGCCGACACCACACCCAAGGGCTTCCTCGCCCCGAACGCCGGTGAGCGCTGGGACGACCCGGACTGGCTCCGGTTCCGCCTGATCGGAGCGACGAACCCCGCGTACTTCGGGCTGTACGCCCGAAGGCGGATCGACTTGTACGGCGCGAGCCCGGCCGACTTCGCCGCTGTCAAGGTGAAGAACTCCCGTCACGGGCTGCACAACCCCTACGCCCGGTACCGCAAGGAGGTGTCCGCTGACGAGGTCATGGAGTCCCCAGTCGTCGCGGACCCGCTGAGACTGCTCGACATCTGCGCCACCTCCGACGGGGCGGCGGCAGTCGTGCTCGCGTCGATGGACGCGGCCCGCCGCCTGGGGGTGGCCAACCCGGTTCGCATCAGGTCGGTATCCACCGTCTCCCCCACCTTCCCCAACACCGTGGTCGATCTGCCCGACATCGCGACCGACTCGGCTGCGGCGGTGCCCGCGCCGGCGCTCAGCTTCCGCGAGTCGATAGCCGCGGCGGCCTACGAAGAAGCCGGTCTCGGACCGGAGGACCTCTCGCTCGCCGAGGTGTACGACCTGTCCACTGCGCTCGAGCTCGACTGGTACGAGGACATCGGGCTCTGCCAAAAGGGTGAGGCCGAGAAGCTCCTGCACGAAGGAGTGACCACCCTCGGGGGTCGCGTCCCGGTGAACCCATCAGGTGGGCTCGCGTGCTTCGGCGAGGCGGTGCCGGCGCAGGCCGTGGCCCAGGTCTGCGAGGTCACCTGGCAGCTGCGCGGGCAGGCAGGCGAACGCCAGGTGGAGGGGGCCAAGGTGGGTCTCACCATCAACCAGGGGCTCTTCGGGCACGGGTCCTGCGTGATCCTTTCCAAGTGAGTCTCGACCCGGCGGGGGCCCTGCGCACCCCGGCGTGCGATCTGCTGGGGGTGCGCTACCCCATAGTGCAGACCGGTATGGGCTGGGTCGCCGGCGCGCGGCTGGCAGCGGCAACCTCGAACGCCGGCGGTCTCGGAATTCTCGCGTCGGCGACGATGACCTACGGGCAGCTCGAGCGCGCGATCTCCGAGGTGAGGGAGCGCACCTCCAACCCCTTCGGCGTGAACCTTCGCAGCGACCATGCCGACGTCGAGCGGTTCGTGGCGTTGCTGGTTCGCGAGGAGGTGAGGGTCGCCAGCTTCGCCCAGGCCCCGAGCGCCGCGATCATCGGCAGGCTGAAGGACGCCGGGATCGTGACCATGCCCACGATTGCGGCACCCCGGCACGCCGAGAAGGTGGCCGCACTCGGTGTGGATGCGATGATCGCCCAGGGTCACGAGGGTGGCGGCCACACCGGCCCGATCCCGACGAGCCTTCTTCTTCCGAAGGTCACCGCCGCGGTCGACGTGCCCGTGTTGGGTGCCGGCGGTTTTCACGACGGGAGGGGGCTCGTCGCCGCGCTCGCGTGGGGTGCCGCCGGAATCGCGATGGGGACCAGGTTCCTGCTCACCAAGGAGAGCACGGTGCCCGACGAGGTGAAGGCCCGCTATCTCGCAGCAGCGTTGACCGATACGGTCGTCACCCGTTCGATCGACGGCGCCCCACAGCGGGTGATCCGGACCGAGCTGGTCGACCACCTCGAAGGCAGGTTCCGCCCCGCGGCGGCGATGCAGGCGGTCGCCAACGCGTTGCGGTTGAGGCGCCTGACCGACACGTCCTTGCGGGCCCTGGTCAGGGAGGGGCTCGCCATGAAGCGCAACGGGGATCTCACCTGGGCGCAGGTCGCCATGGCGGCCAACGCGCCGATGCTCACCCGAGCAACCATGGTGGAGGGGCGCCTCGAGGCCGGCATCCTCCCCACCGGTCAGGTCACCGGCCTGATCGAGGAGCTACCTACGGTCTCCGAGCTGATCGAGGAGATCGTCCGAGAAGCGACCGCGACGATCTCCTCGCTCGCCGGGAGAGCGAACCCCGACGAGCGTTAGGCCCAGCCTCGGGAGCCGGCTGGTCAGCCCAGGCGCTCGATGATGGTGACGTTCGCCTGGCCGCCACCCTCGCACATGGTCTGCAGGCCGTAGCGCCCCCCGGTCCTCTCGAGCTCGGCGAGCAGCGTCGTCATGAGGCGTGCTCCCGTGGCGCCGAGCGGATGACCAAGCGAAATAGCCCCACCGTTGACGTTCACCTTCGCGTGTTCGGCCCCGGTGTCGGCCAGCCACGCCAGCACGACTGAGGCGAACGCCTCGTTGATCTCGACCAGGTCGATGTCGTCGAGGCTCATTCCGGCCTTCTCCAGCGCGTACGCGGTCGCGGGTATCGGCGCCGTCAGCATCCACACCGGGTCGGCTCCCCGGACGCTGATGTGATGGATGCGCGCGCGTGGCTTCAGCCCGTGAGTCGCGAGGCCCCGCTCGTTGACGATCAGCAATGCCGCGGAAGCGTCGGATATCTGGCTGGACACCGCCGCAGTCAGCCGCCCGCCTTCGACGAGCGTCGGCAACGACGCCATCTTCTCCGGCGACGTCCCCCTCCTCGGCCCCTCGTCTTCGGTGACTCCCGCGACGGGGACGATCTGGGTTTCGAATCTCCCTTCGTCGATCGCCCTGATAGCCCGTTCGTGCGATTCGAGGGCGAAGCGCTCCATGTCCTCGCGGCTGATCTCCCACTTCGCGGCGATCATCTCCGCGGCGCGGAACTGCGAGACCTCCTCGCCTCCGTAGCGCGACTTCCAGCCCTCGGAACCGGAGAACGGGTCGTCGAATCCGTAGGCCTGCCCGGCGAGCATGGCGGCGGTGATCGGGATCTGGCTCATGTTCTGCACCCCGCCCGCGACCACCACGTCGCTGGTTCCACTCAGCACCGCCTGAGCCGCGAAGTGGACGGCCTGCTGGGAAGAACCGCACTGGCGGTCGATGGTCGTGCCCGGTACCTCGTCCGGCAACCCTGCAGCCAGCCAGCACGTCCGGGCGATGTCACCGGCCTGCGGGCCGATGGTGTCGACGCAACCGAAGATGACGTCCTCAACGGCGGCGGGGTCGACACCGGTGCGTTCCATCAGCGCGTTGATCGCCGCCGCGCCGAGATCTGCCGGGTGCACGCCCGACAAGCCGCCCCCTCGCTTGCCAACCGGCGTGCGGACAGCGTCGACGATGTAAGCCTCGTTCATGGGGTTCCTTCCTCTAGATCCCTAATTCTGTCGCGACGAGCGACCTGTGCGCAGCTGCCGAGCCGTGGGCGGCCGCCAGGCACCAGACCCTCTTCAGCCACATGTGCAGCGGGTAGTCGTCGGTGTAGCCCATGGCCCCGTGGCACTGAAGCGCAACCTTGGCCGCGAAGCTGGCCGCGTCGGAGGCCATCGCTTTGGCCATCGAGATCATCCTGAGGCGGTCTGCTCCGCCAGGTTCTCCCGGATAGCAGGAGTGCGACGCGGCCCAGACGGCCGGCGCGGCGAACTCCGTGCGCAGATGAGCGTTGGCGAGATGGTGCTTGACGGCCTGGAAGCTCCCGACCGCTACCCCGAACTGCTTGCGGTCCTTCACGTACGCGACGGTCGTCTCCACGAGCGCCCGGCCCAGACCCAATAGCACCGCTGAAGAAGCGAGAGCAGCGAGCTCGTCGACACCCGCCTTCGTCGCGATCGGAACCCCTTCCCCCCGGGGTGTGACCACGGCGAGGTCCCGAGTCCGGTCGACCGACCGGACCGGCTCCAGCTCCACCTGGTCCCTCGGGTACAGGGCCGCCTCGCCATCGGAGGCGACGAGGAAGTAGCCGGCGACGGTGGAGGCGGGTGCGTGGCGCGAAGGACCCGACGCCAAGGTCACGATCGACGAGCCGTCGACGATCGAGGGCAGCACGGACGCCGGGTCGCCCGCGGCGGCGATCAGGGGGACCGCCACTGCTGCGGTCTCCATCACCGGCAGGGGCAGAGCGGCGCGGCCGCACTCGGCCAGCACCACGGCCATCGTCAAGCCGTCGAGTTGCGAACCGCCGGCGGAATCGGGGGCGAGCAACCCCTGGGCACCGACAGACGCCAGCTCGCGCCACAGCGCCAGCATCGGCTCGGCGGAGCCCACCTCCCAGCACCGCTCGAGCATCCCGCTGTCGCAGCGCTTCTCCAGCAGCGAGCCGACGGTGTCTCGGACCGCAACCTGGTGGTCCTCGAACGCGAACCTCACGCCTATCCCCTCGGCAACCCGAGCAGTCGCTCGGCGGCGATGTTGCGCTGGATCTCGTTGGTCCCGGCGTAGATCGGACCCGACAGGGAGAACTCGTATCCCCTCATCCACGCGTCGTCGAGCTCACCATCGTCGCCCTGAAGAGCGAGCGCCGTATCGTGGAGCCGCACGTCCATCTCTGACCACCAGATCTTGTTGAGACTCGACTCTGCTCCTGGCTTGGCGCCGTCGACGATCGATGTGACCGCTTGGAGAGTGAACAGCCGGTAAGCCTCCGCCTCCATCCATCCCTGCGCGACATGTTCACGCAGCGATCGGTCTGCCACCGCGCCGGCGGCGTCCTTTTCCTTGTAGAGCGAGATCAACCTGTCGGCCACCGCCAGGAAACGACCCGGCGACCTCAGTGTCAGGCCTCTCTCCGACCCTGTGGTCGCCATCGCGACCGACCAACCCTGACCCACCCCCCCGAGCACGTCGTCGTCGGTCACCTCGACACCGTCGAAGAACACTTCGGCGAATCCCTCGTCACCGTCCAGGCGGCCGAATCCCCTCACCTCGACCCCCGGAGCGTCGAGCGGGACGAGGAAGTATGTGAGACCTCGATGGCGCTTGGACTCGGGGTCTGTTCGGAACAAGCCGAACAGGTGGGTGCAGAACGCGCCCCGCGTCGTCCAGATCTTCTGGCCGTGAAGTGCCCATCCGCGCTCGGTTCGCTCGGCCCGGCTGCTGATGCCCGCCAGGTCGCTGCCGGCGCCCGGCTCGGACCATCCCTGGCACCACAGGTCCTCCGCGGCAGCCATGCGCGGCAGGATCCTCGACTGCTGATCCGGTGTGCCGAACTCGAAGATGCTCGGCGCGAGCAGGAAGATGCCGTTCTGTGTGACCCGTTGCGGCGCTCCTGCGCGGTAGTACTCCTCCTCGAATATCAGCCATTGCCAGAGCGACGCGCCCCGACCGCCGTACTGCTCAGGCCACGACACGACCGCCCAGCGATCCTCGTGAAGCCGGCGTTCCCACGCGAGGTGCAGCGCGAACCCTTCGCGTGTGTCACCGGACGGGAGCGCCGGCCGGGGAACGTTCTCCTCGAGCCATGCCCGAGCCTGCGCGCGGAAAGCCTCGTCCTCCGGGCTCCACGTGAGATCCACGCGCTACAGCTCCTCTCCGCCCGCGTCGCGAACGACCGCACCCAGCCACGCCGGCTCCTCTCCCCCGCCGTCCACGACGAGCTCGGCGCCCGTCACGTACGACACGCCGGGTGACGAGAGGAGTAGGCACGCCGCGGCCACGTCCTGTGCAGTCGCGAAGCGCCGCATAGGGACCGTCTTCTCGACGGCGCCCGGGTTCTGCCCGTAGGTCTCCTCGAGCAGCTCCGTGCGCAACAGGCCGGGGCTCACCAGGTTCACCCGCACCTTCGGGGCCCATTCGAGCGCGAGGCTGCGGGTAAGCCCGACGAGACCGGCCTTGGCAGCCACGTAGGCGGACACGTCCTTCGAGGGGCGCATCGAGACCGTGCTGCCGATGTTGATGATGACGCCGCCGTCGTCTTGGGCCTGCATCACCTCGTTGACACGCTGCGCCACGTAGAAGGGGCCCAGCAGGTTGAGCGCGACGACCTTCTCGAACAGGCGCGGGCTCATGGTGGCGGCCGGGGCGTAGGGCGTCCCGCCGGCGTTGTTGATTAGGACGTCGACGCGACCGTGATCGGCGACGACCGCCGACACCAGGCTGCGCACCTGCTCCGGATCGCGGACGTCGCATGGGAAAAAAGACGCAGCCAGGGTGCCCGCAGAAGGTTGGTTGCGGCCGCAGGCCACCACGTGATCGCCGGCCTCCGCGAACGCTTCGACCAGTCCCTTGCCGAGCCCCCGCCCGCCTCCGGTCACCAGGACCACCCGCCCCACCCGGGTCAACGCATCCACCTCGACAACGACTCGACCACGCACGCAGGCGCCTCCGAGCCCTCCACCTCGATGGTGATCTCGACGGTGGTCTGCACCCCGCCGGGGACCTCCACGGCCTCGGCCAGGCACGCCGAGGCACGGATCCTGTCTCCCTCGCGCACACGTGCGGGGAACCTGACCGCGCCCGTGCCGTAGTTGACGCCGCTGGATACGCCGCGCACCTCGAGCAGATCCGGAAGGAAGCGGTTCGTCAAGGACAGCACCATCAGCGGAGGAACGTCACCGTTCGCCGCCGGCACACCTGTGGCGTCGACGAAGTCACTCACCTCCGCCGCTTCAACGGTCCCCCACGGCGTGACCCCGAGGTGGCGCCCGGCGGCACCGATCAGCTCGTCGGGTGTCTCGAAGACCGACTTCCCGGTAGTGCCCTGCCCGATGGTCATGGGTGCTGGCTGCTCACGCTTATGACCTCACCGGTCAGGTAGCTGGCATAGCCGCTCGCCAGGAAGACGATCACGTTCGCGACCTCCCACGGCTCTGCCGCGCGACCGAATGCCTCCCGCGACTTCAGCTCTTCGAGCAGCTCCTCGGTGGTCACCTTCGCGAGAAACGGGTGCATGGCGAGACTCGGTGCCACCGCGTTCACACGGACCCCGTAAGGCGCGGCCTCGGTGGCAGCGCACCGGGTCAGAGCCATCACACCGGCCTTCGCCGCGGCATAGTGGGCCTGCCCTTGCTGAGCGCGCCACCCCAACACCGACGCGTTGTTGACGATCACACCTTCGCCGCGTTCGCGCATGTGGCGCAGGGCGGCGCGGGTGCAGCGGAACGTGCCGTTCAAGGTCACATCGACGACCTTGCCCCACTGCTCGTCGGTCATGTCGACAAGGTCCGCGGTCCCCCCGAGGCCGGCGTTGTTGACCAGCACGTCGATGCCGCCATGGCGGGCAACTGCGGCCGCGAAGAGTGCCTGCACCTGGGCCTCGTCGGTTACGTCGCAAGGGATCGCCAGAGGGCGCTCCCCGGCCATAGCGGCCAACTGATCCGCCGCCTCGCTCAGACGGCGTTCGTGCGCATCGCTCACCACGACAGTGGCGCCTTCCTCCACACAGCGTCTGGCGGTAGCGAACCCGATGCCCGTGCCCGCCGCGGCGGTCACGACGACCACCTTCGAATCGAGCAGCCCGTGGCCGGACACGTACTCCGGCTGCTTCGCCAGACCCGTGTCGCTCAAGGCTTCGACCCCTGCGGGGGTGCCGCGCCGTAGACCGGCGCCGGCGGAGGAGCTTCCGCCAGCAGATCCTTGACAACCGCTCCGACCTCGCCAGGCTCCCACCGCGCCGCCTTGTCGAAGGTGGGCCCGTGCTGCCAACCGTCCGCCACACCGATTCGGCCGCCTTCGACCTCGAAGACCCGCCCTGTCACCCACGCGGACTCGGCCGAGCCGAGCCAGACCACCAGCGGCGAGACGTTGTCCGGGGCCATCTCGTCGAAGGCACCGGGCTCTGGAGCCTTCATCGTCTCGGTGAACACGTCTTCGGTCATGCGGGTGCGCGCGGCGGGAGCGATCGCGTTCGCGGTCACTCCATACCGGCCGAGCTCCGCCGCTTGCACCAGGGTGAGCGACAGGATGCCTCCCTTTGCAGCGGAATACGCGGACTGCCCGACGCTCCCGAGCAGACCGGCACCGGACGAGGTGTTGATGATCCTTGCGTCGTTGCCCCGGCCTGCCTTCGCCTCGTCACGCCAGTGCGCGACAGCCCGGCGCGCGACGCAGAAATGCCCCTTCAGGTGGACTCTCACCACGGCGTCCCACTCGTCCTCCGTGGCGTTCGCGAACATCCGGTCCCGCACGAATCCTGCGTTGTTGACCACGGCATCGAGCCGGCCAAACGACTCGAGCGCGCTGGCAACGATCCGCTTGGAACCCTCCCAGTCAGCTACGTCGTCGAAGTTGGCGACGGCCTTCCCTCCGGAAGACCTGATCTCCTCGACCACCTGCTCCGCTGGCGTGGCTGACGCGCCGGCGCCGTCGAGGGCCGTGCCGAAGTCGTTGACCACGACGGCAGCGCCTTGCCGGGCGAACTCCAAGGCATGGGCTCTCCCGATGCCGCGGCCCGCACCGGTGACGATCACGACCCTTCCCTCGCAGATCAAGACAGCACACCTCTCTCCTCTAGCGCCTTCTGGCGCAGCACGTTCTTCAGGACCTTCCCGCTGGCGTTCAAGGGCAACGCCGCGACTATCTCGACGCGCCTCGGCACCTTGAAGTTCGCCATGCGTCCACGGGCAAAGTCGATGAGCGCGTCGGCGACGACCGTCTCACCGGGCCTCGGCACGACGAAGGCCAGACCGACCTCCCCGAGTCGTTGGTCCGGCACGCCGACCACAGCTACCTGCGCCACACCGGGGAACTCCATGAGAGCTGCCTCGATCTCCGCCGGATACGCGTTGAACCCGCCGACGATGAACATGTCCTTCATCCGGTCGGTGATCTTCAGCCCGCCGTCGCCGTCCAGCATCCCCACGTCGCCGGTGTGCAGCCACCCGTCGGTGTCGATCGTCTCCGCAGTGGCCGCCTCGTCCTCGAAGTAGCCCTCCGTAACCGGGTAACCGCGTACGACGATCTCACCGGCCTCGCCCATCGGCGTCGGTCGCCCCTGCGCGTCGACTGTGCGCACCTCGACCCCCGGTATCGCCCGGCCTGATGTAGCCGACACCACCTCGGGAGGGTCGCCGGCACGGCACATCGTCACGAGGCCGGTCGTCTCGGTCAGCCCGTAAGCTGTGAGGACGACGTCGAACCCGAGCTCCTCGCGCATTCGCCGCAGCAGCTCCACGGGGACCGCGGCCGCCCCGGTTACGGCCAAGCGCAGTGACCGCAGCTGCTCCCTTCGCTCCGGCGGGAGCGCCAGCAGCGAGTGGTAGACGGTGGGTGGCCCGGGGAAGACGGTGATGCGTTCGCGCGCGATCAGCTCCGCCGCGCTCGACGCGTCGAACACCGGCACGGGGAACAGAGTCGCCCCGGCTGTCATCGCCGCCACGAGTCCCGCCTTGGACCCGAACGTGTGGAACAGCGGGTTGGACAGCAGGTAGCGATCCCCGAAGGTGATGCCCAGGTTCTGCGCGTAGTAGCGGTACGAACGGATCGTCGCGCCGTGCTTGAGGGGGACTCCCTTCGGGGCGCCCGTCGTACCGGAGGTGAACATGAGGTCGGACGTGTCGCCGGGTTGGACCGCCGCCGCGCGCCGGCGTGCCTCGCTGGCCGCTGCGCGTTTCCGGCCGGACTCGAGAAGCGAGCTCCACTCGGTCACCAGATCGACCGTCCGGCGCAGGTGCGGCAGCTGTTCTCCTTCGAGAGTGGCCCGGTAGTCGCGCCCGAGGAAGTCGCTGACCGTGATGAGCAGCTTGGCCCTGCTGCGGTTGAGGATATGAGCGGCCTCGGGACCCTGGTACCGGGTGTTGAGCGGCACGAGGACACAGCCGGCGCATGCGATCCCGAGCATGGCCACTATCCAGTTCGCGGAGTTGGGGGCCCAGATCGCGACGTTGTCGCCGGGCTCGACCCCGCAGGAGACCAGAGCGCCGGCGGCATCCATGGCGAGCTCCGCCAGTTCGCGGTAGGTGATCCTGGCCTGACCCTCGACGACCGCTTCGGCTTCGGGGTACGCGGCGGCGACCGCTTCTAGGAGCGCCGGGATCGTCTGCGCGGTGGTGGCCTCTTCAAGAACAAGAATAAGCTTCTAGCCTAGACGACGACACCGAGGGGGACCCACGGCGATGGCACCGGCAACCGACGATCTTCACCGCCCCGCTTACGGCGGCGATCTGCTGGTTCGAGGATTGAAGCGGAACCCGTCCAAGCCAGCCGTCTACCTCGGTGACCGGGTGCTCACGTCCGCCGAGATGTCAGATGAGATCAGCAGGTGGGTCCAGGCGTACGAGGCATGGGGGATCACTCAGGGGAGCCCCACGGCGACGCTCGCAGCGAACCGTCCCGAGGTCCTCTTCGCCATCGGGGCCGGGATGGTGGCCGGCTGCCGCGGCACTGCCCTGCACCCGATGGGCTCGCTCGACGACCACTCTTACATCCTCGAGGACGCCGGTATCGAAACCTTGTTCTACGACCCCTCCACCTACGAGGAGAGGGCCATGGCCCTCAAGGAGAAGGTCCCGGGACTCAAGCGGGTTATCGCTCTGGCACCGACCGATGCCGCGGAGGACGTCCCGACGGCGGCTGCCCGCTTCGGTACCCGCACCCTGCGCCCCGCCGGCGCAGCACCCGACGCGCCCTATTCGATCGCCTACACGGGGGGCACCACGGGCCGGCCCAAGGGTGTGGTCGGCACCTACCGGAGCATGTCGACCATGACGACGATCCAAATGGCCGAGTGGCAGTGGCCGGACGAGTTGAAGTTCCTCTGCTGCACGCCGCTCAGCCACGCTGGCGCAGCTTTCTTCGTGCCGACACTGCTGCGCGGCGGCTCGCTCTACGTCCTCCCCCACTTCGACCCCGAGAGGGTGCTCGACACCATCGAGAAGCACCGCATCACCGCAACCATGCTGGTTCCGACGATGATCTACGTGCTGCTCGACCACCCCAAGACTGCGACGTCCGATCTGTCGAGCCTGCAGATGCTCTACTACGGCGCCGCTGCCATGTCGCCGACCCGTCTCGACGAGGGCATCGACCTACTCGGCCGGATCTTCTTCCAGTACTACGGGCAGGCTGAGTGCCCCATGACCATCACGGTGTTGCGAACCGAGGAGCACACCCCGGGCGACAGGGAGCGACTCTCCACCTGCGGTCGCCCCGTTCCGTGGCTCGACGTCGCGCTGCTCGACGACGAAGGCCAGGAGGTCGCCCAGGGCGACCCTGGCGAGATCTGCGTTCGCGGCCCCCTCGTGATGAAGGAGTACCTCAACAAGCCTGAGCAGACGGCCGAAGCCCTGAGGTTCGGCTGGCTGCACACAGGCGACGTCGCCCGTGCTGACGAGGAGGGCTTCCTCACGATCGTCGACCGCAAGAAGGACATGATCGTGACCGGAGGGTTCAACGTCTTCCCCCGGGAGATCGAGGACGTCCTCTCGTCGCACCCCTCCGTGTCCGCTGCCGCTGTCATCGGCGTTCCCGATGACAAGTGGGGTGAGGCGGTGAAGGCGGTGGTCGTCCGCAAGCCGGGGAGCGAAGTGGCCGATTCCGAGCTCATAGCGCTCGCAAAGGACCGCAAGGGTCCGGTGTCCGCTCCCAAGACCGTCGACTTCGTGGACGCCATCCCGGTCAGCCCGCTCGGCAAGCCGGACAAGAAGGCGCTGCGGGCTCAGTACTGGGGCGGCGCCGACCGCATGGTCAACTAGTCGACCACGCCGGATCCCTGCCCGATCAACCCTACGACGCTTGCTTCGCGAGCTCCGCGGCGATCTGGATGATCTGGTCCTCCTGCCCGCCGACCAGCCCCTGGCGGCCGCACTCGAGGAGTATCTCTGCGCCTGAAACGCCGTAGCGGTCGGCGGCGCGGTAGGCGTGCTTCAAGAAGCTGGAGTACACGCCGGCGTAACCCATGATGAGGGCGAGGCGATCCAGGGTGCACTCGCCGTCCATGACCGGCCGCACGACGTCCTCGGCGGCGTCGATGATCGCCAGGACGTCGATTCCCGTGCGGATGCCGAGGCGCTCGAACACGGCCGCCATCGCTTCGACGCTCGTGTTGCCGGCGCCGGCGCCGAAGCGGCGCGTGGAGCCGTCGACCTGGACCGCACCGGCACGAACGGCGAGAACGGTGTTGGCGACCGACAACGACAGGTTCTCGTGCCCGTGGAACCCAACCTGGGCCTCCGAGCCGATCTCGGCCACCAGCGCGGCCACCCGGTCGGAGGCGTCCTCCATGACCATGGCGCCGGCGGAGTCCACGACGTAGACGCACTGGCACCCCGCGTCGACCATGATCCGAGCCTGCTTGGCGAGGATCTCCGGCGGCTGGCTGTGGGCCATCATCAAGAACCCGACCGTCTCCAGGCCGATCTCGCGTGCCAGGCCGAAGTGCTGCTCGGACACGTCCGCTTCGGTGCAGTGCGTCGCGATGCGGATCACCGAGATGCCGAGCTCGGCTACGGCCGTGATGTCGTCCTTGGTGCCCACTCCGGGGAGCATCAGCGCAGCGATCTTCGCCTTCTTTGCCGTCGCGACGGCGGCCTTCATCAACTTGCGTTCGTCGACGAGCGAGAAGCCGTAGTTGAACGAGCTGCCCCCCAGCCCGTCGCCATGCGTCACTTCGATCACGGGGACGCCCGCTGCGTCGAGTGCTTCCACGATCGTGATCACGTCGTCCTCGGTGAACTGGTGGCGCTTGGCGTGCGACCCGTCGCGAAGGGATGTGTCGGTGACGCGGATGTCGAGTGTGTCGGAGTAGGGCATCGCTCTATTCTCCCGATGAGATGTGGCGGGCGATCTCGTCGCCGACCTTCGCCGCAGCGGCCGTCATGATGTCCAGGTTCCCCGCGTATGGCGGCAGGAAGTCGCCGGCGCCTTCCACCTCCACGAAGATCGCCACCCGGCCGGTGGTTCCGCCTTTCCCGTCGGGGACCTCGTCGAACTGCGGGTCGCTTCGCATCCTGTAGCCGGGCACGTAAGCCTGTACCGATTCGACCATCTGGCGCACCGAGCGGTCGACCTTGTCGTGGTCCGCGGCCGCCGGCAGCGAGCAGAAGATCGTGTCGCGCATCATGATCGGCGGATCTGCCGGGTTGAGGACGATGATCGCCTTTCCGCGCGCCGCCCCGCCGAGGACCTCGACGGCACGTGAGGTCGTGCGGGTGAACTCGTCGATGTTCTGACGCGTTCCCGGTCCCGCCGACACCGACGACACCGTGGCGACGATCTCGGCGTAGTCGACGTCGACGACCCGCGACACCGCGTGGACCATCGGGATGGTGGCCTGCCCGCCGCAGGTGACCATGTTGATGTTCGCCTCGTTGATGTGCTCGACCAGGTTCACCGGCGGTATCACGAACGGACCGATGGCCGCCGGCGTGAGATCGATCGCCCGGATCCCCGCGTCGTGGTAGCGGGTGGCGTTGGCGCGGTGCACGTAGGCGGAGGTCGCCTCGAACACGATCTGCGGAAGTTCCGGCTGGCCGAGGAGCCAGTCGACGCCTTCGTGAGATGCCTCGAGGCCCAGGTGGCGGGCGTCCGCCAGACCCCGTGACTCGGGGTCCACCCCGACCATGTAGCGGGGCTCGATCCAGTCCGAGCGAAGCAGTTTGTACAGCAGGTCGGTACCGATGTTTCCCGAACCGACGATCGCCGCCGTCACCTTCGCCATAGTTCGCCTCCGTCTCTCATTTGAAGTTGATCGACACCCCGCCGAGCGTGTCGAAGTCGGCACGAATGTTGTCCCCAGTGGCCACGTCGTACGCGCGGGTGCACGAGCCGGGCAGCACGACGTGCCCGGCCTCGAGGCGCACGCCGAAGGCGTGAACCTTGTTGGCGAGCCACGCCACTGCCGTGACCGGGTTGCCGAGCACAGCCCCGCTGCTGCCGGTCGCGATGACGGTGCCATTGCGGCGCAGCGTCGCGCCGACGGTCCTGAGGTCGACCTGATCGATGCGGGTGGCACGGGCACCGAGCACGACCCTGCACGACGATGCGTTGTCGGCGATCGTGTCACACAGCGAGATCTTCCAATCCCGTATCCGCGAGTCGATGATCTCGATGGCCGGGACTATGTACTCCGTGGCGCGCAACACATCCGCCGCGTTGCAT
This sequence comes from Acidimicrobiales bacterium, assembly GCA_035533095.1. Taxonomy (NCBI): domain Bacteria; kingdom Bacillati; phylum Actinomycetota; class Acidimicrobiia; order Acidimicrobiales; species Acidimicrobiales bacterium. The sequence continues at coordinate 33,533 of DATLUM010000056.1, forward strand.
CCCGGAGCCGGGAGAGACGAACCGAGGATGAACCCGACCTCGACCTCGACCCTGGGGTAGCAGAGCGACGCGGTGTCGACCTCGTCGTCCTCGAAGACGAACATGTCGTCGAGCAGGTGCCCGTAGTCCGGCTCGTCGACGCCCATCATCTCCTGCATGGCCTTCGAGGAGAGCCCGACCTTGTGTCCCCTGATCAGGCGTCCCTCCGCGAGCCGCTTGCGGATGTTGATCAGCTGGATCTCGTATGCGTCGACCACGTCCATGCCCGGGTGATCGAGGGTCAGCGGCCCGATTGGCTCCCGTTCGCGCTCGGCGTTCCAGAGGGCCTCCGCGGCCTGTTCTCGCTGGTCAGGGGTCATCCCGGGCACCGTCCCAGGATGGCCCATCCGCATGCACCCCACCAACGGCCTGTTCCGGCCAGCGAGACGTGACCATCGGTAGGCACGGCGCGGGCGGGCCTACTGTGCCGGACCATGCGGTTCACGACGATGTACTCGATGATCGACCCGTCGTACTACGCGCCCCTGGCGCAGGCCGCCGAGGAGGCCGGCTTCCACAGCATCGGGCTCGCCGACAGCATCTGCTACCCCCGCGAATCCGACTCGACCTACCCGTACACACCCGACGGCTCCCGTGAGTTCCTCGAGAACAAGGCCTTCATCGAACCGCTCATCTGCGCTGCGGCCATGGGGGCCGTGACCACGAAGATCCGCTTCCACACCGCGGTGCTGAAGCTGCCGATACGCAACCCGGTGATATTCGCCAAGGAGGTCACGTCGCTGGCGGCGATCACCGGAGGACGATTCGATCTCGGTGTCGGGATCAGCCCCTGGCCTGACGACTACGAGGTCTGCGGCGTCCCATGGGAGGGTCGGGGCCGCCGGTTCGAGGAGTGCATCGAGATCGTCGCCGCCCTGTCCAGCGGCGAGTACGTCGAGCACCGCGGGGAGTTCTACGACTTCCGCTCCATCCGCCTCAACCCCGGTGCCCGGGTGCCCATCCTCATCGGGGGGCACTCGCAGCGCAGTCTCGAACGTGCGGCGCGTCTGGGCGACGGTTGGCTTCCCGCCGGCATGTCGACGGACGAGCTGGCGATTGCCATGTCCAGCCTTAGGGAGCTCCGCAAACGTTACGAGCGCGACCACCTACCTTTTTCCGTGCATGCGATCTCTATGGACGCCTTCACTGCCGACGGCGTCAGGCGCCTCGCCGACCTCGGGGTCACGCACGCGGTCGGCGGGTTCAGTTCGTTCAACCCCTACGGCCGCGAGGCTGACACCGAGACGTTGCAGCAGAAGGTGGATGCCCTCAACCGCTACGCCGAGAAGGTGATAGCGCCGGTGGCTGACATCGCCGAAACCTGAGGTCATCGCCCTCCCACCCAGCGGTACGCTTGTGCCGTGGCGCTGGATGTGGGGGGCGAAGGTCGCACGACGAAGGCTGAAGCGCACGAGGACGAGCGCACCCACCGCGAATCCGTAGCGGAGCGTATTTCAGCGATCATCGATGCGTTCGACGCCCGCTCGCCGACGCTGACTCTCAGCCAGATGACGGAGCGCACCGGGCTCCCGAAGTCGACCGTCCACCGCATGGCCGACCAGCTGGTCGACCTCCGCTGGCTGGAGAGGACGACCACGGGATACCGCCTCGGAATCCGCTTCTTCGAGGTCGGCGGCCTGGTCCACACCAGGGCCAACATGAGGGAACGGGCCCTCCCCTACCTCCAGGACCTCCAGGCGGCGACCCACCACTCGGTGCACCTCAGCATCCTGGAGGGCGGAGAGGTCGTCATATTGGAGAAGCTCTGGGGGCACGGGGCCCCCTCGTTGCCGACCCGGGTCGGCGGCAGGATGCCGGCGCACTGCACGGCAGCCGGCAAGGTGCTCCTGGCCTTCTCGACGGACAAGGTGGTCGACGAGGTCATCAGCAAAGGACTCGAACGCCGGACCGGGCGCACGATCGTCGTCCCGGAGCTGTTCCGCCAGGAGCTTGGCACGGTACGGACCGCGCACTGGGCCCTCGAAACCGAGGAGAACATCCCCGGCACGCGCTGCGTCGCCGCACCGATCAGGGGATCGGGAAGGGCGATCGCGGCAGTATCGGTGAGCGGTCCGGTGCACAAGATGGACGTGAGCCGGATGGTCCCGCTGGTACGCCGCTGCGCCGCGGACATCTGGAACCAGCTGTTCGGCAGGCGCAACACCGACCCGGGGAGCACGTCGGCCGAGGATTCGCGCAACCCTTGGGATGTCGGGCAATGGCGCGACTGGTTGGAGCAGGTCGCCGGCGAATGGTTGTGAACCGGGGCCGTGGCCTCTACCGGGTCAGGAACTCGGTGACAATCCGCTCGAACTCGTCCTTGCGCTCCACCTGAGCCCAGTGCCCGCAACGGGAGAAGATGTGCAGCTCCGCGTTGGGCAGCTGCCGGAAGCCCATCAGCGCTCCCTCCACCGGCAGCATCCGGTCGTCCCGGCCCCACGTCACGAGGGTGGGCGCCTTGATTCCCTTCAGCCGTGCGTACATCGGCACCGGGTCGGGGTGCTGGCCCAGGGACGCGAATATCGCCATGGCCGACTCGAGCGCGCCAGGAGCTTGAGCGTTGGCCAGGCGCTCCTCGATTAACGCGTCGTCGACGACGGCCTTGTTGGCGACCATGGTGTCCACCCAGGCTTCCATGGCCTTCTTCGACGGGGCCACCATGAACTCCCCGAGCCGGCGGGCGCCTTCGCTCTGCTCGGGCCCGAGCACGTTGACGGCCAGGCCGCCGGGTCCCATGAGGACCAGTCGGTCCACCTTGTCGGGGTGCGCGAGCGCGAACTCGAGTGCCACGTAGCCGCCCATGGAATTGCCGAGCAGGTGCGCCTTGTCGATACCCAGCCCGCCCATGAGGCGGGCTGTCGCCTCCGCGGCGATCTTGGGATAGGCCCTGTCGAAGTCCGGGCGTTCGCTCCTGCCGAAGCCGGGCATGTCCATCACGACCGTTCGGAACTGCTCGGCGAACACCGGGAAGTTCCCCCTGAAGTTCGACCAACCACTCACGCCCGGCCCTGAGCCATGGAGGAGAATCAGCGCCGGCCCGGATCCGGCCTCGTGGTAGTGGATCCGGTAGTCGCCCTCGAGGTAGCGGCTGGTGGCTTCGAAGTCCAACGTGGCAGCGCTCACGGTGCCGAAGCCTACAAAGGGCGGGCGTTGCACCGGGAGGGCCGATGTCCCGGCCATCGGAATGGGCACGTGGCACGCTTACCGGCGAGGCGACACACTCTTATCGTCGGAATGGGCAACCAGTCCGGCGGAAGCCCGACCCGTGGACGCTTGGTCGAGAGGAGCAAGGCGACGTGAGCGAAGTCGACGTACTGGAGCGCATACGAGAGCTCACACCGGCTCTGCGTGAGCGTGCCGCGGCAGCAGAGGAGTCGCGCCGCTTGCCCGACGAGTCCGTGAAGGAGCTCAAGGAGACCGGGATCGTCAGGCTCCTGCAGCCGAAGCGTTTCGGTGGTTACGAGGCGGATCCCCGGCTGTTCTACGACTCGTTGCTCACCGTTGCAGCGTCGTGCGGGTCGACCGGTTGGGTTTGCGGGGTCGTGGGGGTGCACCCGTGGCAGATCGCTCTCTTCCCCGACGAGGTCCAGCACGAGGTATGGGACGACGATCCCGACACGTGGGTCAGCTCGTCGTACATGCCGGGTGGGCGGATGACACCGACCGACGGCGGTTACGTGCTCAACGGGAGGTGGAGCTTCTCCTCGGGTTGCGACCACTGCCAGTGGGTCATTCTCGGGGTGATCCTCGACCGCGGCGAGGGGGCGACCCCCGAGATGTGGAACGTGCTCATCCCGCGGAGCGACTACCGCATCGAGGATGTCTGGCACACCATGGGCCTCTGCGGCACCGGCAGCAACGACATCGTCGTCGAGGACCTATTCGTGCCCTCCCACCGGACCATCGACCTGGTCAAGATGTTCTCCTGGGAGAGCCCCGGCCTGGAGGTGAACGCCTCGCCTTTGTATCGGCTGCCGTTCGGGACGATGTTCTCCAACGCGATCACGGGTGCCATCATCGGCATGGCCGAAGGGATCCTCGCGGAGAACCTGGAGTACACCAAGGCCCGTGTGAGCAAGAGCTGGGGCAAAGCGTCGGAAGATCCCTACACCGTCGCGGCCCTCGGGCGCGCGGCCTCCGAGGTGGACGCGTGCCGCACCCAGCTGCTGCGCAACATCGGCGACATGTACGAGGCCGCTGTGAAAGGTGAGACGATCACGGTCGAGGTGCGCAGTAGGGCTCGGCGCGACCAGGTCCAAGGCACCGCGCGTGCCATCGCTGCGATCGACGAGATCTTCGACCGCAGCGGCGCCGGGACCATCAACCTGTCCAACCCGATCCAGAGGCTGTGGCGCGACGCACACGCCGGACGGCATCACACCGTCAACTCGGTGGACCGCTCGCACCACAGCTTCGGCATGACGGCGATGGGCTTCCCCCCGACCGACGTGATGATCTGATGGCGGCGCTCACACCCGAGGACCTCGTCGAGATCGAGGCAATCAAGGCGGTCAAGTACCGCTACATCCGGGCAGTCGACCTGAGGGACTGGGATCTTCTCGCGACAACGTTCACTGAGGACGCTTGCGCCCGCTACAGCGCGGGGAAACTCAGTTTTGACGGGCGCGAAGCGATCATCGGGTTCCTCCGTGCCTCGATGCCGCCGAGGGAGATGCTCAGCGCGCACCGGGTTCACCACCCCGAGATCGAATTGACCGGCCCGGACACCGCAACCGCTCGCTGGGCGCTGGACGACGTGGTCATCTTCGCGGCGTCCAACCTCATGATCCGCGGGGCCGCCTACTACGAGGACGAGCTGGTCAAGCTCGACGGGGAGTGGCGGATCCGCCGGACCGGCTACCGCCGGCTCTACGAGGAGAGCCTCCAACGCGACGGGATCACCCTCACCGACGACTGGTGGGCGGAAGGCGTCACACCCTGAAGGTCCCGAAACCACCTCGGTAAAAGAGGAGGGGCTCGCCCTCGCACGCCTCCAGCTCGGTCACGCGCGCGATGACGAGCCAATGATCGCCGGCCTCGTGGACCGTCTCGACCTTGCAGTCGATCCACGCGAGAACGCCCTCCAGACGCGGCGCGCCATGACCTGCAGGCGACCACCCGAGACCGGCGAACTTGTCGGCACTTGAATCCGCGAACGTGCGCGCCACTGCTTCCTGCGATGACGACAGCACGTTGATGCACAGGTTGCCCGTAAGCGACGCCTTCGGCCAGCTGGTGGACGACTTGCCCGGAGCGAGAGCTACCAGCGGCGGGTCCAGCGACAGGCTGAAGAACGACTGGCAGGTGAATCCCGCCGGCCCGTCGTCATGCATCCCTGTCACGACCACGACGCCGCTGGCGAAGTGACCAAGGACCGTCCGGAAGCGCCCGGCGTCGAGGGTCACGTCAGGTCTGGGAGGCCCAGCGGCAGGTTCGGGGCGGTCATCCCCCCGTCCACCTCCAGCACCTTGCCGGTGAGGTAGGAGCCGGCGTCCGACGCGAGGTAGACAATGGCGCCGGCGATGTCGTCGACGTGGCCGAGACGCCTCGCCGGCGTCATGGAGATCATCGTCTGGCGCATCTCCTCGGAGAGCACGGTAGCGAGGGCGTCGGTCTCGATGGCGCCGGGTGCGACCACGTTGACGCGGATGCGCGGGGCCAGGTCCGCGGCTACCAGCCGGGTCATGTGGATCAAGGCCGCCTTGGCCGTCCCGTACGCGACGTAGCCGCGGTCGACGAGCCTTCCGATCGCCGAGGCCACGTTCACGACCGAACCTCCGTCGCCGGAGAGCATGACCGGCGTCGCGAGGCGGGTGAGCTCGTACGCGACGGTCACGTTGAAATGGAACGCCGCCTCGAGGTAGCGGGGGCTCGTGTCGAGAAAAGGCCGCGGCATCGTCCCGCCGACGTTGTTGACGACGACGTCGAGGCGGCCGAATTCCGATTTGGCGGCTTCGACCAGAGGCGGCAGGGAGCCGAGGTCGCTGAGATCGGCCGGCACGGCGAGCACGCGCCGGCCCGTGGACGACCCAACCTTGCCGGCGAGCTCGGACAGGTCGCCCGCGTTCCTGGCGGAGACGACCAGGTCAGCGCCCGACTCGGCGAGAGCGAGTGCGGTGGCGGCACCAATCCCGCGGCTCGCGCCGGTCACTATGGCGGCCCGGCCGTCGAGCCGGAGACGATCGGTGAGCATGGTCGCCGAGCGTAGGCGCCCCTCCACGGTCGTGCTCCTGGGACGTTCCGCCGAACGGGACATGCCCGGACACGCCGGCGGCGGCGCCGGTCTACGGTGAGCGCCGTGTCAGAAGCCACTCCCATAGCGCCGCTGCCCGAGAGGGAGGTGTCCGGCTGGGACGCCGAGGCCGACGTGGTGGTCGTCGGTTACGGCTGTGCCGGCGCGTCGGCCGCGATCGCCGCCCGCGAGCGGGACTCCTCGGTCCTCGTCCTCGAGAGAGCCGGAGCCGGCGGCGGGGCGAGCTCGATGGCCGGCGGCGAGATCTACCTCGGCGGCGGAACTCCCATCCAGAAGGCGTGCGGCTTCGACGACACACCCGAGGCGATGTTCGCCTACCTGATGGCGGCGACCGGACCCGGCCCCAACGAGGAGAAGATCTCCGTCTACTGCGAGGGTAGCGTCGAACACTTCGACTGGTTGGTCGCATGCGGGGTGCCGTTCAAGGCGAGCTTCTACGCGACGCCGTGTTGGGAGCCGCCGACAGACGATGGCCTGGTGTACACCGGAGGTGAGAACGCCTGGCCGTTCAACGAGATCGCGAAGCCGGCGCCGCGCGGGCACGTGCCGCAGATCCAGAACAAGCGACTGATGGAGAAGTCGGGCGGCTGGATGCTCATGCACCACCTGACAGCGACCGCTGAGAAGTCCGGCGCAAAGGTGATGCCCGACTCGAAGGTCACCCAGCTCGTGGTCGGCGCAGCCGGCGAGGTCGTAGGTGTGATCGCCCGGAGCTTCGGCGAGGATAAGGCGATCCGCGCCAACCGCGGGGTCGTCCTCGCCAGCGGTGGTTTCGTTGCGAACCGCGACATGACGGCTCTCCACGCGCCTTTGATCGCCGATCAGGCGGTGCTCGGAACCGATGGCGACGATGGCACGTCCATTCGCCTCGGCCAGGGTCTCGGAGCTGCGATCGCGCACATGGACGCTGCACAGACGGCGCTGCCGAGCAACCCGCCCCTGGTGTACCCGTCCATGCTCGTCAACCGGTTCGGCCAGCGGTTCATCAACGAGGACACGTACTGCGGTCGGGTGGGGCAGGCCGCGATCTTCCACCAGCAGGCGATGTGCTCGCTCGTGCTCGACGAGGAGATCTTCGAGTCGGTTCCCGAGGCCGAACGTTGGGGAGCACGACCGACGTGGGTGTGCGAGACGGTCGCCGAGCTCGAGAAGGAGATGGAGCTGCCGGAAGGTTCCCTGCAGGCGACGGTAGAGCTGTACAACAAGCACGCCGAGCGCGGCGAGGACCTCCTGTTCCACAAGCGAGCGGAGTTCCTGAGGCCGCTCAAGGCTCCGTTCGGCGCCATCAAGCTCACCGGCCTCCCCTACAGCGTGTTCACCCTCGGCGGGCTCGTCACGACAGTGCGCGGCGAGGTGGTCGGTCCCGGTGGAGACCCGATCCCGGGGCTCTTCGCGGCGGGCCGCGCGACGTCGGGCATACCGTCGTGGGGATACTCCAGCGGCACCTCGTTGGGGGACGGCACGTTCTTCGGCCGTCGCGCAGGGCGGGCCGCGGCCGCACGCGTTTAGAGAGGTTCGCTGAACCTCTCTAGTCCGGCAGCCGGTACTCCGCCGTCCACGCGATGGGCACAGGCGCGTCTATGAAGTTGGCGCAGCTCTCCATCATCCGCCGGGTGTTCTCGGCAAGGCATTCCGGGTCGCCGTCAGCGTCATAGAACACGGCCGTGTCCGACGCGGCCGCCAAAGGAAACGACTCCTCCACTACCGCGGCGAACGCCGGCGCGCCCTCGTCGAGCGGCCTCACGACGACGTTCTGCACGTAGCGGAAGCTCGACTGGGTCTCCATCGCGACCGCGGTGTGGCCGGCCTGCCACCGCCTGCGCCACTCCGCCCAGCTGAGGCCGGCGGGCACGCTCAGCGGGACGATCTGCGTGAACCCGGTGCTCCTGCTCCCGTCGCCGGGTGCCGGCGGGCCAGTGAGTTGAAGTGCCTCGGCCACTAGGTACCCGTACCACCTTCCCTCCTCGAGCGGAGGCAGGATGTCCGCGTGTATGCCGTGCTCGCCGGCGGCGGAGACCCAGTACGAAACCATCGCGCCCACCTGCAACGAACCCGCCGCCGGCGGTATCCCGTGCGGAGGCCCGAGCGACTCGTCGAGAACGTTCACCTGGATGCACGACGCGCCGCGATGGCGCAGCTGTCCCGAGGAAGCCCCTGCCAGGTCATCCAGCAAGTCGGGCCACCCGACGGTCCCGTCGCCGGCCAGCAGTACCACTACTTTTTCCATGGCGACTACGCGGCCATCTCCATGGCGACACACCGTAGGCGCCGGGCGGGGAGGCCTGACAGCACGACCCACTAACGTCACCGCATGGCACTGATGCTCAAGCCCGGCACGTCGTGGTGGGAGACCTACGGCCGGTGCGTCTCCGTCGCCCCCGAGGCGGTCGACTCGATGACCGAGCACCGCGATCTGCTCGCACTTCTCGAAGGCGCCGACGAGCAGCTGTACGGCAATTTCCCCAGCTACTCGCTCCTACCCGAACGTTAGGACGCGAGGAGCCCCGCTTGCCTTCGCCCCTCGACGAATACCCGATCCACCAGCTTCCGCTGTCGATGCGGGAGGTGGGCAGCAGCGACCGCAACTTCTACGACCGCTGCTACTTCAACGCGACCAACCGCACGAGCGACGTGTTCCTCGTGACCGGTCTCGGCGTGTACCCCAACCTCGGCGTGACCGACGCCTACGCGACGGTCCGCGCGGCCGAGAAGCAGTGGACGGTCAGGATGTCCGACGCCCTGGGCGAGCGCGGACTGAACGCGGCGGTCGGTCCCTACCGCGTGGAAGTGCTCGAACCGCTCTCGAAGGTGCGGCTGGTGTGCGACACACCTGAGCGGGGCGTGGCTTTCGATCTGACGTGGGACGGGTCCTTCGCGTGCGTCGACGAGCCGCGCCACCTCCTGCACTCGGGAAGCAGGGTCATCGTCGAGGGTTGCCGCTTCGCGCAGGTCGGCACCTGGTCCGGGACGCTGCACGCCGGTGGCACCGACCACGCGGTGATCCCGGACGTTTGGCTGGGCAGCCGTGACCGCTCCTGGGGAATCCGGCCGGTGGGAGAATCCGAACCCCCGGGGCGCTCGGCCGACGACGCCCGTGAGGGCTTCTGGTGGCTGTACGTACCGGTGCGGTTCGAGGACTTCGCCCTGATCGTCATCATGCAGGAGGACCCCGACGGCACGCGAACTCTCAACGCCGCCAGCCGGATGTGGGCCGACGGTCGCCACGAGCAGCTCGGGTGGCCAGAGGTCGACATCACGTACCGCCCCGGTTCGCGCCATCCGGAGCGGGCCACGCTCCGGATGCGTACGCCGGATCGCCGCTCGATCGACGTCGAAGTAGAAACACTCACATCGGTCGCTCTGCACGTAGGCGCAGGTTACGGAGGCGACCCCGAATGGTCGCACGGCCAGTGGCGTGGTCGGAACTGGATCGACTCCGCCGTCTACGACCTCGCTGACCCGACGGTTGCGGCGCGTGTCCCGTTCGGGGTCGTCGACCACGCGGCACGAGCGATGTGCGAGGGCCAGGAGGGTTGGGGCCTGTTCGAGCACGCTTCGATCGGAAGGCACGACCCGACGGGGTTCAAGGACTGGGCGAGCGTCGCGTAAAGAGGGTCGCAGTACCTCCTTAAACCCCCGCCGCTTCTCGGGGCCCCTTCGGTAGCCTCGACGGAACGTGTTCGCCCGCCCGATGAACCAGAAGATCGCGGTCAGCGTCGTGTTCGTCGCGGCGATGTTCATGAACATCATGGATGCCACGATCGTCAACGTCGCCCTTCCGACCCTGGGCCGCGAATTCCACGTCCGGCCGGACTCGGTCGACACCGTGGCGATCGGATACCTGGTCAGCCTCGCGGTGTTCATCCCCGCATCCGGGTGGCTCGGCGACCGTTTCGGCAGCAAGAAGGTGATGCTCACCTCGGTCGTCATCTTTACGGCTGCATCGGCGCTGTGCGGCGCCGCGACAAGCCTGCCCGAACTGGTCGTGTTCCGGATCCTGCAAGGAGTCGGTGGCGGCCTCATGGTGCCGGTCGGGATGGCCCTCCTCTACCGCACCTTCCCGCCGGCGGAGCGGGTGCGGGCGTCGAGCATCCTGGTCGTGCCGACGGCGATGGCCCCCGCGCTCGGCCCGGTCCTCGGTGGCCTGTTCGTCACCGAGGTCTCGTGGCGTTGGGTGTTCTACGTGAACCTTCCGATCGGCATAGCCGCGTTCATGTTCGGGTTCTACTTCCTGGAGGAACGGCGCGAGCACGCGGCCGGGGCCTTCGATGTCGCCGGGTTCGTGCTTTCCGCAGCGGGCCTCGGTCTGGCCATGTACGGGGTGTCGGAGGGGCCGTTCCGCGGCTGGGCCGACCCGATGATCCTCGGCACCATCTGCGCGGGGGCGCTCCTGCTGGTCGTACTCGTGTTGATAGAGCTGCGCACGCCGCAACCGATGATCGACATCAGGTTGTTCAAAGACCGGCTGTTTCGCAGCTCCTGCGTGGTGCTGGCGCTCGGGTCGGCCGCTTTCCTGGGGCTCCTGTTCCTCGTCGCACTGTTCTTCCAGGACGGGCTCGGTCTGTCCGCCCTCCAGTCGGGTCTGAGCACGTTTCCCGAGGCGTTGGGCGTGATGCTCGGCGCGCAGGTGGTGACACGCCTGCTCTACCCCGTGCTCGGCCCACGTCGCGTCATGATCGGCGGCCTTCTCATCCTCGCCGTGACTCTCGGGCTCATGACGCTGATCGGCAGCGACACCAACCTCTGGTGGATGCGACTCCTGCTCTTCGTGAGCGGGTACGGGATGTCTCACGTCTTCGTGCCGGCACAGGCGGCAGGCTTCGCGACGATCTCGGCTGCGGACACCGGGAGGGCGTCCACGGTCTTCAACGCCCAACGCCAGCTCGGCGGCGCCGTCGGTGTGGCGATGCTGAGCAGTGTCATCGCGGCGGTCGGTCCGGTTCGCATCGTCTCGCACCGGGTCCTGCCCAACCTCTCCTCGTATCACACGGCGTTCATGGTGGCGGCCGGCGTTGCGGTCCTCGCAGCGGTAGCCGCTCTGACGGTCAACGACTCCGACGCAGCGCACACCATGGTCCGCCGTGGCAGCGCACGCGCGACGGCCGGGGGGCAGCAGACGGCGGCCGCGCCGGCGACCGCGTGAGCCTGACGGTCTAAAGAGGCTCTTTAGGCGAGCGAGCCCGAGCGGGCGATCGCCTTCTCGTCCGTGCCGAGATAGGAGGCGATGACAGCAGGGTGGTTGAGGACCTCGGTAGGGGTCCCCTCGGCTATGACAGAGCCGAGCTCCAGGGCGATCAGCCGGTCGCAGAGGCCGCTGAGCAGCGGCATGTCGTGCTCGATGATGAGGATCGAGCAGCCGGTGCGTTCCCGGATGCGCCGAAGCAGGGGCCCGAGAGCCTCGGTCTCCTTCTGCGCCACACCTCCGGACGGCTCGTCCAGTAGCAGCACCTTCGGATCCTGGGCCACGATGCACGCCAGGTCCACGATGCGGCGGGTTCCGGTCGAGAGCTCTCCCGTGAGCTTCTGCCGGTAGGCACCCAGGCCCATCAGGTCGATCATCTCCTCGACCACGTAGGACATCGCCAGTTCGGACTCGTAGGACGCGGGAAGCTGCAGGGCCGCCGCGAACATGTCACGGCTGGCGAGGTGCCGCTCGCATGCCACCGCGATCGTCTCCGCGACCGTCAAGGACGGGAAGAGCAGCGCGTCCTGGAACGATCTCCCCATCGCGCCCCTTGCGCGTTGGTGCGGGGGCCAGTCGGTGACGTCGACGCCGCGGAGGATGATCCGCCCGCCGTCGGCCTCCAGGAATCCCGAGACGCAGTCCATGAGGGTGGTCTTGCCGGCCCCGTTGTGGCCGATCAGACCGACGATCTCCCCCTGGCGGACATCCAGGTCGACGTGGTCCACCGCGGTGATGCCACCGAAGCGTTTCACCAGGTCGCGGCACTGAAGCACCACTTTCGCATCGGGCGGGACGCGCGGCGCCTCTGCCTTCGCCCGGCTCTTGGTGGAGCGGGTCCTCGCGGGCTTCTTCTGCCCTTCGACGTCGAGCGCGGACTCGGCCGCGTCCTGGGCGCCGGCACCGGCGATGAACACGGACCGCAGGATGTCGGGTCGCTCGAGTAGCTCTGCAGCGGGCCCCTCGAAACGGACTTCACCCTTCTCCATGAACACCGCGCGCTTGGCGAGGTTGAGCGCCACGTTGATGGACTGCTCGACGATCACGATCGTGGTCCCGCGGCTGTGCACCTCCTTCACGACCTCGAGGAGCTGGCCGACGATGGTCGGCGCCAGGCCAAGGGACAGCTCGTCGATCATGAGTAGCTCGGGCTGGGTCATCAGCGCGGAACCGAGCGCGAGCATCTGCTGCTCTCCCCCGGACAGGTTCCCGGCCATCTGGTTGTGGCGCTGTGCCAGGACCGGGAACAGGTCCAGCACCTCGTCGCGTGCGATCTCGATCCGCTCTTGGTCGTCGCGTATGAGCCACGCAGCCATCCGCAGGTTCTCGGCCACCGTCAACGTCGGGAAGACTCCCTTGCCGCCGGGCATCAGCGAGATCCCACGCTTTGCGGTGACGTCCGCTGACAGCTTCGTGATGTCCTCGTCCTTGAACGTCACCTTGCCGGCCTTGGGCCGCACCAGACCGCAGATGCCCTTCAACAACGTCGACTTACCGGCACCGTTGGTGCCGAGGAGGGCGACGATCTCGTCAGGCCACACGTCGAAGTCGACCCCGAAGAGAATCTGGACGGGGCCGTAGGCCATGTCGATGCCGCGGCATGCCAGCAGAGGGTCCGTGATCGGTTCGATCTCGGTCGTCACGTCGACGACGTCCTGGTTGGGAGTCGATCGGCGGGGCGTCAAGACTTCACCTCCAGGGGAGCTGTCTCCGCCGCCTTGACGGAATGGGCGGAACCATTGCCGTTCCCGTGGCCGTTGGATGTCGCGGCCTGACCCGAGGCGATGGCCGTGAGAAGGTCGTCCTGGCGGCCGCCTCCGTCGGCAGCACGCTTGTCGGCGACGAGGCTCGGCACGAGGATCCCCCGCCGGCTGGCGACGACCCTCAGCAAGCGGTCCCTCACGTCATATACCACCTGGCCGAAACCACCCGGGATGACCTGAAGGACCCACAGCAATGCCGCGCCGCTGACCGCGAGGTGGAACTGTCCGAACGCCGTGATCGACTCCAGGTACTTGAAGATGAGCACCCCGAGGAGCACGCCCGTAACCGAACCGAGACCGCCGATCACCGAGTACCCGAAGACGGTCATGCTGTCCACGGGTGCGAAACTGCCCGGGTTGAGCGCCTGAAGGAGGTAGACGTCGAGTGCGCCGGCCACGCCCGCGATCACGCCGGCCACCGCGAACCCCGCCAGCTTCACGTTGGTGGTCGGCACCGATACCGATGCAGCCGCCCGCTCGTTGTCACGCACGCCTATGAGCACACGACCCGCTCTTGCTTTTCGCATGCCCATGGTGGCGAGGATGGTCAGAGCCAGGAATGCGAGGCAGGTGAGGTAGAGCTCGTAGTTGTTGTCCAGGTTGAATCGCTGCAGCAGCAGTGGACGCCGGACTCCCTGGAGAGGGATCAACTGGGGGAGAGTCGACTGGTTGAGGAAGTACTGGTCGAGTGCGACCGCGACCGCAAGCGTCGTCACGGCCAGGAACAGTCCCTTGATCCTTAGAGCAGGAAGCCCGACGAGCAACGCTACCAGCGCGCCGACGGCACCCGCCGCGAGGATCACGAAGAAGAAGTCCGCGTTCCAGTGGGCGACCATGTTGCCGCCAACGACACCCGCCACACCGGCTATGCCGAACTGTCCGAGACTTATCTGGCCGCCCCAACCGGTCAGCACCACCAGCGACACGCCGACCATTGCCCAGACGATCGCGAATCCGGCCAAAAGCTGGTTGCTCGATCCCCATGTGTGTGGGATGACGATGAACGCTGCGATCACCGCAGCGAGGAGCGCCCGGCGGAACCAGATCACCTCGGGGAGCTTCTTCAACTCGTCCGGTATGGGCTTCAGCACGCTTACGGCGGACCACGAGGACGTGCCGGATTCCTGGGCTCTCGACAACTTCCCCGACTGGGCGAGAAGGGCGACGATTATGACCCCCAAATAGATGGGCCACACCAGGGCAGGACTTCCAGTCGTGTTCCATCGAACGAGAGAGTCCATAATTCCTAGGGCGATGCCGGCCCCAAAGGCGGTGGGCATCGACTCCATGCGCGCGACGATCGCCACTGCGAGCATGGGCACCAGGACGGTGGGGCCGTTCGAAGCAACCCCGGGCTTGACCCCCTCGAAGGGCGCGGACAGCATGTAAGTGAGGACCGCGAGAGCTCCGGCGAGGGTCCACACGATCGTGGCGAGCCGCCGGACTGGGACACCCAGCAGTAGGGCGCGGTCGCTGTTCTCGGCTGCCGCCCTGATGGCTATGCCGGCGTCTGTCCGTAAGAGGAACCAGCCGAGGAAGGCGAGCACGGCTGGCACGACGGCGACCGCGAGAATCTCGGCGCTGTGGAACGTATAGACGTCGACGTGCACTGCCACACTGAATGGTGGCGTGAATGCGCCGGTTAATGATGTGAACCCCTCCTGCTTGGACCCGAGCAACTCGAGCCCGCCGAGCACCTGGGCGAGGCCGATGCTGGCGACGAGCAGGATCAGACGGGGAGCGTTCGCAAACCGCCGGATTGTCGACACCTCGATCAGCGCGCCGAGTGCACCGCCGGCGATGACCGCGACGGGCAGCGCGATCCAGTAGTTGAGCCCGTGAACCTTCACCAGGCCGATCGCGAGGACGCCGATGATGCTCCCCATTGCGCCGTGTGCGAAGTTGATGAACCGGTTGGCACGGTACACAAGGATGAGGCCCATAGCGCCCAGGGCATTGACAGAGCCATACACAAGGCCAAGAAGGATGATCCCGATGGGGGATTTCTGGTGGACGTACCCGTGCGGTCCGGTGGTGAGGAGAGCGACGAAATAGGCGACAACCACCGCTGCGATCACCGAGGCGACCCGCGCCCGGCCCGATAGACCCCGCCAGCGTCGCAGGGCGATGGCAGCGGCACTCATGACTGCGGGATCGGGCAGGCGGGCTTACCCGCGGGGATGTTGTTCAGGTCCCAGCGGGCATTGTTCGTGTAGTTCACGAACGCCCCCTGCTTGCTGTTGTAAGGGGAGATGGTCGTGTTGCTCCAGCAGATCTCACGCACGTCGTTGGGCGTTGTGTACTGCTGCGGGTTCCATCCCCAAAGACCGGCCGGGCCCACCCGCGGGGTGAACTTGAACATTCCCGCCTGGAAAGACGTCGGTGTGAGATTCGGGCCGGCCAACTGGATCCCGATAGCCAGCATGTCCATCTGCAGGTAGATGAGGTTCACGAAGAACGACGGTTCGTCGCTGCGCTGGGTCTTGTAGGCCGCGTAGCCGATCGTCTGCGTGTACGGGATGCTCGGCGCGTTCGGGCTGATGCCGAAGGCGTGTGCCATGAACTTCGGGTTGTACAGCTGGCCCACGTAGTCCTGGTCGGTGAGGGCCGTACCGATATCGATGAACTCCGGGAACCAACCCTGCTGAGCGGCGGCACCGGATAGGTACACCGGGAAGATGGGATCGCAGCCGCAGATGATAGTGGTGACGCCGTCGGATTTCATCTGAGCGACGAGGTTGTCCGCATATTGCGACTCACGACCGAGGTCGAGCGGGTAGTAGTACTGCTTCGGCGTGCACCCGTGGGCACCCATTATTTGCTTGAACACGTCGGCCGAGACCTTGTAGAGCTCGTTCTCCGGGGCGATGCCTCCAAACACGCGGGGCTTCGTGTTCAGACCCGCGCCCGCGTAGACAGCGGGTGGTTGTGTCCCGCCGTTGGGTGAGCAGAGCTTGGCCACGGCATAGTTGGCGGCGGCAGTGGCCACCTTGGTGCCGTCGGTCGCGATGGACCAGTCGTATGGGGCGTGCTGAGTGTGCCAGAAGTTCGGCATGTAGGGATCGCCGAAGCCCAGGATGGCTCCCTGGCCGCCCTGCTTCCAGAGCGCGGTCGCGTACGGCTCGGATTCGGCGGTCAGGTCGGCGAAGACGTGCATGCCCCTCGCCGTCTCGGCATCCGCCTCGGCGGCCGCCTCGCCGTACCCTTGCAGCTCGTTGGAGAGCGATCCCTGGCCGGTGAAGAAGTGGAGGACGATCTTGCGGCCGTAGAACTGGAAGTGGGTGTTGAAGTAGTTCGCCAGCGCCGTCAGGGTGCGCTGGTTGTCGGCATTGCTGTCACGCAGCTGGGCTCCGGCGAGTTGGGCGAGGGTGTTCTGGAAGCTCTGGTCCGTCGTTAGGCGCACCGATACGTCGATGGTGTTCGCAGTGACCCCCTGCCAGGTGGCGCCGCCGTTGCTGCCCGAGAACGTCTCGCACGGCGGCGAGTACGGGTCACCCGGCACCTGCAGGGACTGGCCGTTGCACGCTGCCACCGTGCCGCTGGCCGACTTGGTGGCCCCGGCCGAGGCGGCCGATCCAGCACTGCCGGCTGACCCAGCCGAGCCCGCCGTGCCACCCGTGGTGACAGCTGGGCCGCTCGATCCGGACTGCACTGCGCCGGCCTGGGTGCCAGTGCCCGCCGAGACGACGTTGGTCGTCTTCGGGATCCTCGAGGGCACCAGGAGGGCGACGATCACGACAAGCGCCGCTAATGCAGCTGCCGGGCCGTAGCCACGCATCAACCGGTTTCGAACACCGGGCGCGGTCCCATTGGGGGAAACTGCCATGAGTTGTTACTCCTCGAAGCTTGCGGTGTTGAGGGTGCGTCGGATCATCCGCCGGTCTGCTTCGGCCAGTAGCCCGAGTAAACCGAGCACGCCCAAGCCGATCCCGAGCAGCGGTCCTGCTGCCTCAGTTGTCACTGATGCTGCCGGTACGACTCGTTGCTGGTTGTTGGAGCCCGTGGAGGACGGTCCCGATACTGCCTGCCCGGGAACCCCGGCGATTGCTGGTGTTCCCGCGGTCGCGTCCAAACCGCTGCTGCCGGGCAGGAGCGAGCTCGACCCGCTCGAAAGGCTGCCGAAGCTGAATTCGGCCAGGTTGAAGCTGTTGGTTGGGAGCGGGCCGCTGGAAGCGTTGACACCGCCGAGTGCGATGTTGAAGTAGCCGGCGGCGGTGAAGGAAGCGACCGTGATGTCGGCGACGGTGATCGGCGTGTCGGTCTGGCAGAGCGCTTGCTCGAGCTGGCCGGTCGGGTCGTTCTGCTCCACCGGGGCCAGCGAGTTCCACGGGGCTGACGTGTTGGCGAAGCCGTTCTCCAGACCGTTGGCCAGCGGGTAGTAGTTCGGCTCCACCACGCCGGAGATCACCGGGTCGGTGACCCCGTTGCGGTTGCTGTTGGGGACGACCGCGATCTGGAGCGGCGACTCGAACTGGATGCCCGACGGGTTGTACCCGGTCGGCGGGGCAAAGGTCGGGCTCGGGCCGCTGATCGTCACCCCGATGTTGCTGAGAACCTGGTTGGCGGCGTTCAGCACCTGCGACGGGTCGGCCGTCGGGACGGCCGTTCCGTTGATCGTGGCCTGCCCGATCGTGAAGGTGCTGGTGGCCTTCCCGTTCGCCGGATAGTCAACTTGCCAGTGGAGATGGCTCAGTGTCACCAGGCCGGCGATAGTGACCTGACCGATGTCGGCGGTCGCGGCCGCGTCTCGGGCTCCGTTGACCAGACCGGACCACGCCTTGCTGGCAACACCCGATATGCCGATGAAGTTGTTGGCCGCGTTGACTGGGCCGGCGAAGGTGGTATCCGCTTCGCCGTAGGGGGTGTCCGAAGCGAGCACGTGCTCGACGCTGCCGTCAGAGTTATGGTCGCTCGGGCTGGGCCCTGCGGACGACTGGTCGGTGCCGCCCGTGGACGGCGTCTCCGCCTGTATTGGGTCCGGCACGTAGTTCGCCAGCGCAGTCGGCTGCTGGCCGCAGTTGTAGCCCTTGATCGACGTTCCGACCGCACCGAGATCGAGGCCCTGGGACTGGGCGCGCGCGATCTTGTCGGTGTGCCCGGCAAGAGCCTCGTCGAAGACCGCCCCGACAGCCAATGAGCCTTCGTGGGGTGTCACCTGGAAGCCCTGGGCATAAGAGGAACCGACGCCCGGGTCGCCGTCCGCGACCGCCGTCCCGCCCGTCGCCAGACCCAAGGCGCCTGCGGCGATCATGCCGCCGGCTGTGGCCGCGGCTGCCCAGCGACCGTAACGCCAGAGACCACTTCTTCGAGCGCTCACTTAGCCATCCCCCGGATCCAATGACTGTCCGCAGCCGCAGCGGCCGCGGGATGTATTGAGGGACTATTCGACGGCAGCCTTACTCTGTCCTTCTGCCATAGGCCGGGCACGTCACAGGACAACACGTTCATATCCCCCTGAATACGCCGAAACGGTACACCCGGGACCCTACCCCTTGTCCGGATGAATGATTCGGCAGGCACAGCCCGGAACTTCATTTGCGCCACTCTGGGTGGCGCCCCGCCCAGCCCCTGACCGGTTCGAGTTGGGCCGCCAGGCTGATCAGGAGGCTCTCGCTGCAAGCGGGACCGATGAGCTGGGCTCCCACGGGCAGTCCCTTCCTGGTGAATCCGGCCGGGACGCTCACCCCCGGCCACCCCAGCACGTTCCACGGCCAGGCGTACGGGCAGGCGCCGGCCATCAACTGGTCGGTGGCCCAGCCCCCGAGCCCCTCGAACGCTCCTATGGGGATGGGCGGCTTGGCGGTCGTCGGCGCCAGGATGACGTCGAAGCGTTCGAATATGCGCCCCACCCTTGCCGCGAAGAACGGCTCGAGGCGTCGCGCCAAACGAAGCGGGGGCCCGCTCAGGATGCGGCCGAGGCGACCGTTGGCGCGAGTCCTGGGGTCGAGCAGGTCTTCGTCGGGCACGCGGTTGCACCAGTCCGCCACCCCCGCTGTGGAGCGCGGGACGAAGGACAGCCCGATCAGCCCGTAAGCGGGATCCTCCTCCTCCACGTCGTGGCCAAGCCCGGCGAGGTCCTGCGCGACCGACTCGACCGCCGCGCTCACCTCGCCGTCGAGTGATGTCCTCACGAGGCTGAAGGGGATCCGGGTGGAGAGCGCGATGCGCAACCGCCGCGGCGATCTCGTCGCCGAGGCCGCGAACGGCTCCGCCGGCGCCGGGGGCTTGTGAAGGTCCAACCGGTGGTTCCCAGTGAGCACGTCGAGCAGCAGCGCGGCGTCGCCTACGGTGCGCGCCAGGGGGCCGTACACAGTGATCCCGTTGAACGCCTCCGGGTCGGGCCAGGTGGAGATCCTCCCCCGCTGAGGTTTGATACCGACGAGGTTCGTCCAAGAGGCGGGAATTCGTACGGATCCAGCCCCGTCCGACCCGACAGCGGCCGCGACCACCCCGGTAGCTACGGCCACAGCCGATCCACCCGACGACCCGCCCGGGGAGTAGCCGGTGTTCCACGGGTTGCGAGTCGCCCCGAACGCGCTGCTCTCGGTCCATGGCCACTGCCCGAACTCAGGGCTGTTCGTCTTGCCGATCACTATGGCTCCGGCCGCTCGCAGGCGGCGAACCGCCTCGCCGTCGTCCGCCTTTGGCTCGAAGTCTCCCGCACAGCCGAAAGGAGTCGTCTCTCCCGCTATGTCGCTGTCGTCCTTGATCGCGATCGGTACCCCGAGCAACGGGAGCCGCTCTCCCTCCGCCAGGCGTTTGTCTGCCGCCCTCGCCTCTTCGATCGCCGCATCAGCGCGCAGTACGCGGAAGGGATTCAGGACCGGCTGCACATCTTCCGCCGCTGCGATGGCGCGTTCGACCAGCTCGACCGAGCTGACGTCTCGGTTGGCCAGCAGTTCCGCTTGGTCGGCAAGGGCGGTGAAGCGTTCGTCACCGTCGGGCATGACCTATCTATTTGTGCCCGCCGCCCACCTTTTCCTTCTCGTTCGCGCGGCGAAGGACGCTGAGCTCCACGGTTCCGATCCCTTTGAGCTTGTGGGGACGGATAGGCCTGACGGTGTACCTCTCGTCGCGGGAGATGGTCTCAGCCAGGGCCGCCGACACGAGGACGGTACCGGGGCGGGCCGCCATGGTGGCGCGCGACGCGAGGTTGACCACCGGACCGTAGAGATCTCCCGATTGCGCCAGCACGCTGCCCACAGCCACGCCGACCCGCACAGAAGGAAGGTCGGGCGAGTCAAAAGACTCCGCCAGGGAGACCGCGATCTCGGCGACGAGAGCAGGGTCGGACGCGAACATGACCTCGTCGCCGATCATCTTGACCACGCGCCCCCCACCGCCGACCACGATGTCGAGGGCGAGAACCTCGAAACGCTCGATCAGCTCGGCGGTCTCGGTGTCGCTCAACTGCTCGCTGAGGGACGTGAACCCGACAAGGTCTGCGAAACCTACGGCGACGGCCCGGCCGCTGCCCTCGCTGGCCGCCGTCTCGGCCAGCTTGCGCGAGACCGAGTCGAGCAGGTGGCGCCGGAGCAGGTATCCGACGACCGATTCCAGGTCGTCGACTCGCTGCTCGGGCGGGGTGGACAACGCCCCCTCCCGGCCGGTTGCAACATCGCTGGTAACACGGTCGACCCAGAACCCGACGACGGCGTCCGCCATCCTCGATGCCGCGAGCCCGAGCGTGCGCGTGAGGTGGAGTATCTCGGCCGGGCTGAGCCCGTCCTCGTCCATGAGCGCCTTGGCCTTCTCCAGGGCGTGCAGGTCCTCCTCGAAGAAGGCGGCCTCGTCGTGGGGCACGTCCGGTAGGCCCATCGCTCTTCGGAGCCGCCGCGCCAGCTCCCCGTCCACACCCGCTTCCTCCGCCAGCTCGTCCGCGGTGAACTTGCGCTTGTGAGGTATCGCGCCCTCGGCGAATGCCTCGAGAGCCTGCTCTATCCGCTGCTCGGGGTCGACTTGTGGTTCTGGTTGCACTGTTTCGTTGGCTACGAGACGTACCCGGTCAGGACCGGTCGCGCCACCAACCCACGAACATGCGGTAGAGGATTCCGCGCTCCGGCTGCTCCGCCGCCGGCCCTTCCGCGTAGAAACGCTGGAAGGCGGCCGTGTCGTCGGATGTAGTCGAGGTCTCCTGCGGCTCTTCCATGTGAACCGATACTAAACGACCTCTCCGGCGGGGCCGACCCTGGAATTGGGACCCCACCCCTCGGCCTGATTACCCGATTACGCGGCGCGTTCGAGGATGTGAACCCCGCAGGCGGAGCCGAGCCCGATCACGTGGGCGAGGCCGACCTTGGCGTTGTCGATCTGGCGGTCCTTGGCCTCACCGCGGAGGTGCTGGCAGACCTCCCAGATGTTGGCGATACCGGTCGCTGCTATCGGGTGGCCCTTCGACTCGAGGCCACCGGACACGTTCACCGGGGTCTTCCCGTCGCGCCACGTGGCACCCGACTCGAAGAACGGGACGGCCTCACCTGGCTTGCAGAGCATCAGGTTGTCGTAGTGCACGAGCTCCGCTGTTGCGAAGCAGTCGTGCAGCTCGACGAGGTCGAGATCCTCCGGGGCGACGCCGGACTGTGTGTACGCCTGCTGCGCGGCGTTCCGGGTGAGGGTGTTGACGTCGGGCAGCACCTGGCAGGCCTCCTGCCACGGGTCCGTCGTCAGGATCGATGCAGACACCTTCACCGCCCGCCGCTGCTGGTCGGGATCGAGGGTCTTGAGCTTCGACCCGGACACCACGACCGCCGCGGCGGCACCGTCACAGTTGGCCGAGCACATCGGGCGGGTGTTCGGGTAGGCGATCATGACGTCGTTCATGATCTCGTCGAGCGTGAACTTCTTCTGGTAGGCGGCCAGGGGGTTCAGGGTGGAGTGGGCGTGGTTCTTCTCGCTGATCCGCGCGAAGAGCTCAAACGAGGTGCCGCCGTACTTGTGCCCGTACTCCATGCCGATCTGGGCGAAGACGCCGGGCATGGTTTCCGTGCCGATTCGCCCATCGACCGGGACGACAGCACCGTAGCGACCCCTCGGCTCGTACTTGTTGGAGTCCTTCTTTGCCTGCCCACCACCACCGAGAAGTCCGGCACCTGCGAGCTTCTCCACACCGACTGCGAGGCCCATGTCGCATTCGCCGGCCTTGACCGCCATGATCGCCGTCCGCAGCGCTGTCGCGCCTGTCGCGCAGGCGTTGGCGACGTTGTAGACCGGTATCCCAGTCTGGCCGATCTGCTTCTGGACCTGCTGGCCGATCGGAGCGCCGGCGCCCATCAGGTTGCCGGCAGCCAGGACACCTACGTCTTTGACTGTCACGTCGGCGTCGGCGAGCGCCGCCATCGCAGCCTCCGCCGCCAGGTCCACCGTGTCGAGCTCGGGGTGCTTGCCGAACCTCGTCATGTGGATTCCCAGGATCCAGATGTCGTCGCTTGCCATGTCAGTTCCCCTCCACGGGCTCGAAGCCGAAGCCGATCGCTTCGGTTCCCTCGTCGTCGGTCCCGACCACGTAAGTGGCGAGACGCACTTTCATTCCGGTGCGCACATGCTCGGGGTCGGGCGAAGTGTTGATCACGTTCCCCCTGA
This sequence comes from Acidimicrobiales bacterium, assembly GCA_035533095.1. NCBI lineage: Bacteria > Bacillati > Actinomycetota > Acidimicrobiia > Acidimicrobiales > Acidimicrobiales bacterium. Next base: position 56,349 of record DATLUM010000056.1, read on the forward strand.
CACTTGTGCCGTCGCAGTCCACCACGCCGGCCACGAACGGGACGGGAATGCCGGGCGCCGCGTAGGCGACGATCGTGTACGCACGAAGCTCGCCCTCTGTCGGGACGTCGACCTGCTTGAAACCTTCGGCCTTCCCGCAGGACGCACAGGCGTTTCTCCGGTCGAAGAACCGGGCCCCGCAGGACTTGCACTCCTTCGTCACCAGGTGGGGGTGGTCCCCGAGCACCAGGTAGTCGACCAACGGGACCTGCTGGCCCATCTCCCCTCCTTATGAGGCGTTTCGGCGGCGCACGGGCGCGCGGTTGGCCACCCTACGCCAGTCCACTCCCGGGCCGCTAACTTCGGCCGCATGCTCGCCGCCTACGCCGCCCGCGTCTCGCCCGACGATCCGATCTCGGCTCTCGAGGTCGGCGAACGCCCCGATCCCGAGGCGCCCGACGGCTGGGTGACCGTCGACGTGCGCGCAAGCTCGCTGAACCACCACGACGTCTGGTCGCTGCGCGGCGTCGGCCTCACCGCCGAGCAGACCCCGATGATCCTCGGCTGCGACGCCGCCGGCGTAGACCCCGAGGGCAACGAGGTGATCGTTCACGCCGTGATCGGCGACCCCAGCGCAGGGAGGGGGGACGAGACATTCGACCCGAAGCGGTCGTTGCTGTCGGAGAAGCACCAGGGGACGATCGCGGAGAAGGTCACCGTCCCCAAGCGCAACCTCGTCGCCAAGCCCGCGGAGTTGTCCTTCGAGGAGGCGGCGTGCCTTCCGACCGCCTGGCTGACCGCATACAAGATGCTCTTCAGCCGCTCGGGCCTCCGCCCCGGTGACACCGTCCTCGTGCAGGGTGCCGGCGGCGGCGTGGCGACGGCCGCGATCGCTCTGGCCAGGGCGGCCGGGTACAGGGTGTGGACCACGAGCCGCAGCGAGGCGAAACGAACCAAGGCCCTCGAGCTGGGCGCTCACGAGGTGTTCGAGTCGGGGGCGCGCCTGCCCGCCAGGGTGGACGCCGTGATGGAGAGCGTCGGGGAGGCGACCCTCGGACACTCGCTGCGGTCGGTGCGCCCGGGGGGCAGGATCGTCGTGTGCGGAGCGACTTCGGGGATGACGGTGCCGGTCGAGCTGGCACGGGTCTTCTTCCAACAGGTCGAGGTGGTCGGGTCGACCATGGGGAACCGGATCGAGCTGGAAGGGCTCGTGTCGATGCTCGTCGCCACGGGGCTGCGCCCCGTGATCGACACCGTGCTGCCGCTGGCGGAAGCCCGAAAAGGCTTCGAGCGGATGATCGGCGGAGACCTCTTCGGGAAGGTCGTCTTCGCCTGACGCTGTAGGGTCCAGTACGTGGAGAGGACGATCTTCGAGGAGGAGCACGAGCAGTTCCGCGCGGCGATCCGCGCGTTCTTCGAGAAGGAGGCTGTCCCCCACCAGCAGGAGTGGGAGAAGGCCGGGGTCATCGATCGGTCCCTGTTTGCCAAGGCTGGCGCGAACGGGTTCCTCGCGATGGCGGCGCCGGAGGAGTTCGGCGGTGGCGGAGTCGACGACTTCCGCTACAACCAGGTCATCGACGAGGAGATCCAGTACCTCGGGCTGGGCGGGGCCGGCCTGGGCATCTCGCTCCACAACGACATCTGCCTCCCGTACTTCCTCACCCTCGCCGACGACGAGCAGAAGGCCCGTTGGCTGCCTGGCATCTGCTCGGGCGAGCTCATCACGGCGATCGGCATGACGGAGCCGGGCATCGGCTCGGACCTCGCTTCGATGTCCACGACCGCGATACGCGACGGCGACGACTACGTCGTCAACGGTGCCAAGACGTTCATCACCAATGGCATCAACGCCGATCTCGTCGTGACGGCGGTCAAGACCGACCCCTCGCAGAAGCACAGGGGTATGTCGCTCCTCATCATCGAGCGCGGGATGCCCGGGTTCGAAAGGGGGCGCAACCTCGAGAAGGTCGGGCTGCACTCGCAGGACACCGCGGAGCTGTTCTTCAACGACGTCCGCGTGCCGGTGGCCAACCGCCTGGGTGACGAGGGCACCGGATTCACCAGCCTGGTAACCAACCTCCCGCAGGAGCGCCTGTCGATCGCGATCGCCGGCGTCGCAGCCGCGCGGGCAGCACTCGACTGGACGATCGAGTACTGCAAGGAGAGAAAAGCGTTCGGCCAGCCGATCGGCTCGTACCAGAACTCGAAGTTCGTGCTTGCGGAGTGCGAGACCGAGGTGCGTGTTGGCCAGTCATTCGTCGACGACTGCGTGATCGCGCTGAACGAAGGCGAACTATCCGCGGAAGAAGCCGCCATGGCGAAGTGGTGGTGCACCGAGTTGCAGAAGAAGGTCGTGGACCGCTGCGTGCAACTGCACGGTGGTTACGGCTACATGCTCGAGTACCCCATCGCCCGCGCCTACGTCGACGCCCGGGTCACCACCATCTACGGCGGCACCACCGAGATCATGAAGGAGATCATCGGCAGGAGCCTCGGCTTCTAGACGCCTTTCGGGGCCTGCTGGGCCATGAAACCGAACATGTAGCCGGCCACTCGGCGTATCTGGATTTCCTCGGCACCCTCGGTGATGCGGTAGCGGCGATGGTGCCGGTAGATGTGCTCGAACGGCTTGTGGCGCGAGTAGCCGAGGCCCCCGTGCACCTGCATGGCGCGATCGGCGGCCTCGCAGCACAGCCGGTTCGCCCAGTAGTTGCACATCGATACCTGCCGGGACTGGGTGAACGGCCCGTCGCGGTCCATCAGCCAGGCCGTCTTGTGGATGAAGGCCCTCAGCATCTCGCACTGGGTCTGTAGCTCGACAAGCGGGAACTGGATGCCCTGGTTCTCAGCGAGCGCTTTGCCGAAAGGCTTTCGTTCCTTCGCGTAGGCGACCGACTCGTTGATGCAGTACTGGGCCGCGCCGAGCGATGAGGCAGCCTGGCGGATCCGGTTCTCGTTGAAGAAGTGCTGCACGATGGCCAGACCCCGGCCCTCCTCGCCGAGGATCGCGCTGTGCGGGACCCGCACATCGGTGAGCGAGACGTGCGCGTGGTCTGTCGGCATGTTGAAGGTCCAGAGGTACTCCTCGATCTTGAACCCGGGAGAGTCGACGGGCACCAGGAACCCGGTGATCCCGCGACCGTCCCCCGGCTCGCCCGACGTGCGGGCGAACACCAGGTCGTGGCCTGCGTGATGCACGCCGGTATTGAATGTCTTCTCGCCGTTGATGACCCACTCCTCGCCCTCGCGGCGCGCGGTCGTCTCCATGTACGTCGCATCCGAGCCGTGTGCAGGCTCGGTTATCCCGAAGGCGAAGCCACGCCGGCCGGCGGCCAAGTCCTCGATCCACTCGGCCTTCTGCTGCTCGCTGCCGTAGTGGATCATGAGAAGCAGGCCGACGTTGTTGCCGACGATCGAGTGCTCGTTTTGCAGGTCGTTGTGGAGGCCGAGCCCCTTCGTCGCGAAGTGCTCGCGGATGACGGCCATGCCGAGGTTCGTCCCGTCGCGACCGCCGTACTCGGCCGGGAACGCGTACCGGTAGTGACCGGCCTTGTCGGCCCTCCGGCGAGCTTCGGCCAGCAGCGCCTCCCATTCCCGGTTGGGCAGGCCGCCCCGGTCCCAGTCCGTCCTGGCGTCCTCGCGCCGGTGGTCGAAGAAGCGGACGTTGTCGTCTTGCTCCTCGAGCGGCTTGATCTCCGCCTCGATGTACCGGTCGAGCTCGCCGAGATACTCGGTCAGCTCCTTGGGAAGTTCGAAGTCCATCAGGTGTACGTCTCCAGGTAGGTCGGGTTGTTGACTTGCAGGCGGGCCGTCACCAGCGTGCGGAGCACGCCGCGCAACTGGTAGCCGTCTTCGAGAGCACCCGACCGGATCGCGTCCGACAGCTCGCGCTCCGAGGACACCCCCAGCGACGCGAGGGCCGCATCACACAGGCGGTTGTTGTCACTGCCCAGCTGGAGCTGGCGCCTCACTATGTTCAGCGCGTTCACCGCGACTCGCAGATGGAACCTCGGCCGGCCCGAGAGCGCGCCGGCGACGTCTTTTTCCAAGAACTCCACCACCGACTCGACGAGCTCGACAGCCGTTGGCGTCCCGTACCGGTCCGCGTTCACGTCACCGCATCCAACAGGTCGAGCTCCGTCTCCGCCACCCGCCGGCCGATCGTGGCGAGCTCCACCGAGCGGTCTGAACCTCCGAGATGCCGCGACGCCTGGAGCAGGCAGATGATCCCCCACCGCAATGAGGCGAACACCTCCCACCACCGCAGCTCCTCCAGGTCAACGCCCACGCCGCATTCGTCGGAATAGGCGCCGAGCAGATCGCCGTAGTGGCCCATGCCGCCGACCGGATTCGGTCCCCTGAATCGCCAGGGGCGCGCGCACAACCATCCGAGGTCCTCCAGCGGGTCGCCACGGTGCACGATCTCCCAGTCGAGAACCGCTCTCACGCCCTCCGGACCGATGATCAGGTTGCCGAGCCGGAAGTCACCGTGCACGAGGGTCGACGGCTGCCCGCTCGATGCCGGACGGTTGCGCTGCAGGTACTTGAACGCCCACTCGAACGTCGGGACGGGCGTATCGAGAAAGCGGAATATCTCCTCCCACCTCTCGAGTTGGCCCTCCTCGGCGAGACCGGGCACCGCGTCGACCGAAGCGTTGCGGAGCCGGCCTAGGATGCGGCCGCACTGCTCGGCGAAGACGCTGCGTGCGGTCCCGTACTCGTCGCCTCTCAGGATGTGGCGGGCGAGTGTCTCACCTTCGACGCGTTCCATGATCATGTAGGGCGCGCCGAACGGGTCGGTCCGATCCGACGAATGCAGGATGGTGGGGACGGGAACCTTCACCGCGCCGGCAGCCTCCATCGCCGCCGCCTCGGTGCTCACTGCTACGCGGTTCGCGCCCGGTGCGGCGACGCGCAGGATGCAGCCCCGCGGAACCAAACCCGGCAGGTCGAAAGACCAGATCCGGCTGGTCGCTCCGGCGGACAGCCGCTGGATGTCGACCGGATGAACGAACGCGGGTCCGAACACTTCGTGCAAGACCTCTGCGAGGGGCCCCGGGTCTACGGCGAGGTCTTTCACTGAGAGCGGACGACGGGATTCGAACCCGCGACCCCAACCTTGGCAAGGTTGTGCTCTACCAACTGAGCCACGTCCGCAGCGGGCTTCCAAACTAGCAGACCGCGTGGCGACGGCTTCTCAGCGGAGCGATCTCAGGCAGAGGATATGGGGGTACTGCACGCCCGGGTAGGGAGTCTCGAACCCGACTGTTCCGTCGGGGCAGGATGGGCTTCCCGGCGTGCTCGCCACGATCTGTACGACCTTCACCACCGCAGATGAGGAGGCGCACGGAACCGGGTTCGCCGAGTACTTGGGGTGCCCCTCCGCGGTCCCATGCTGCGCCAGGCACTTGCCGAGCAGCGCGGCGGTGGCCGCTGCCTCCTTCTTGACGTTGTTTCCCGACGGCCGCATCACCTGCACGATGGCAATCACCACCACCAAGACTGTGACCGCCAAGGGCACCAGGCGCCATGGTGTCCGCCATCCCGGCCGGGGCGTCCGCGAGCGAGCAGGTGCCGGAGTGGGCGGCTCCCAACCCTCCGGCCTGGGGGGAGCATCGACACCCGGCGACCACATGACCCACGAATCCCTGTTCGGGTCGAGGAACTCGATGGGACCCTCCCGCCCGCGCCGGCGCCACCGGATACCGCGGTGCAAGGTTTCTTCGAAGTCGGCTGGCACGGTGGCCCTACTTCAGCAACCGGGACAGGCGCCTGTCCGCCAGCGGTTTCCCGCCCGTCTGGCAGGTGGGGCAGTACTGCATCGACTTGGTCGCAAACGACACCTCCCGCACCGTGTCCCCGCACACCGGGCAGGGCTCGCCTGAGCGACCGTGCACCGAGAGGCCGCTCCTCTTCTCGGACTTGAGGCCGCTCGCGGGGAGTCCGGCCGACCGCTCGACCGCGTCGCGCAGGACGCCCACGAGCGCCGCATGCAGGACTGATACCTCTTCGTCGGTCAGCTTGCCCGCCGGCTTGTACGGGGACATACGAGCTGCGTGCAAGGCCTCGTCCGAATACGCGTTTCCGATCCCGGCTATCACCGACTGGTCCGTGAGAACGGTCTTCAAGTTGCCGGACCGCCCAGCCAGCGCCGCTGCCAACTGTGAAGGACCGAAGCCGGGCTCCAGTGGATCGGGCCCCAAGCGCGCCACGCCTTCGACCTCACCCACGTCTCGCGCCACCCATACGGCCAAGCGTTTCTCGGTCCCCTGCTCGGTCACGTCGAACCCGGCTCCGCCGTCCACGCCCATCCGCAAGGCCAGCGGCCCGCGGCCCGGTTTCGCCCGCGCAGGGCCCAGCTGATCCCTCCACTGGACCCATCCCCCGCGCGCCAGATGGACGACCATCGAGACGCCGGCGGCGTCGAAGATCAAGTACTTGCCCCGCCTGGCCACACCGTCGATGGCACGTCCGCGAAGCGACTCGACCGGAGGGTCGTACGTCTTCAACGCGGAGAGTGCGCCCACCTCGACGCGCTCGACTCGCCGTCCTGCGAGCTTCGAGTCGAGGAACCCGACGAGCGCTTCGACCTCCGGTAACTCTGGCACCGCTACCCCCTAGCGGCCGGTGTGGCCGAAGCCCCCGAGCCCCCGCTCGGAAACCGGCAGTTCCTCGACAGGCCGGAAGACGGCCTGCTCGACCCTCTGGATGACCAGCTGCGCGATGCGGTCACCGCGGTGTATCTCGAAGTCCTCCTTCGGATCGGTGTTGACCACGATGACGGCGAGCTCGTCCCTGTAGCCGGAGTCGATCAGGCCCGGGCTGTTGGCCATCGTCACGCCATGGCGCAGCGCCAGACCGCTTCGGGGCTGCACGAAACCCGCGTAACCCTCGGGGATCGCCAGGCGGATCCCCGTCGGGATCAGCGCCCGCCCGCCCCCGGCCTCGACGACGGCGCCGACGCGCGCCACGAGGTCCGCGCCGGCGTCCCCGGTCCGGGCGTAAGACGGGAGGGGCAACTCAGGGTCCAGTACCACGACGGGCACATCGAGCACCGGTCGAGGGTACCGACAGCACGGCCCGGCGTGGGGCAGGGGCCCATCCGGGCGAAACAGCACGGCCCGGCGTGGGGCAGCGTTTCATCCGGGTAACGTGCCGGCGGTGCTTGCATGGATGGATCTCGAGATGACCGGGCTCGACCCCGCCCGGCACACCATCGTCGAGATCGCAACCTTGATCACCGACGACGATCTCGAGATCGTCGCGGAGGGACCGGACCTGGTCATCGCCGCTGACGCGGAGTCGTTGAAACTGATGGACGACGTCGTGAGGACCATGCACACGAGGAGCGGACTGCTGGCGGCAATCAAGCAGTCCGACGTCACGCTCGAGCAGGCGGGTAAGGCGACGCTCGAGTTCCTGCGCGAGCATATTCGCGTGGAGGGCAGTGTCCCTCTGTGCGGCAACTCCATCGGGACGGATCGAAGGTTCCTGGCTGCGTGGCTCCCCGAGATCGACGCCTTCCTGCATTACCGCTCGATCGACGTGTCTACGGTCAAGGAGCTGACCCGGCGCTGGTATCCCGAAGCGTTCGTCAACACCCCGAAGAAGCACGGGTCCCATCGCGCCCTGGACGACATCAGGGAGAGCGTCGCCGAGCTTCGCTACTACCGGCAAGCGGTCTTCCGCCAGCCCGAACCCCCCGCATCCGCTTCCGCGGGGCCTAGCTGAAACTCTTCTGAAACTCGCGAAGGGTCCTAGCGCTATAGGCGGGTCCCATGGCACCATGGCCCTACGGTCCGGTGCCTGCCAAAGAAGCACCGGCGTACAGCAGGGAGGTCTCGTGAGCGTTCAGCGTACGAGCGAACCAGCCACCCGGGCGGCCGAGCAGGTCATAGAGGACGCCCTAGGACACAGGCGCCGCACGGCACGGGACGTGCGCCACACGTCGAAAGCCAGGCTGCACGAGTTGGCCGGCGACGACGAGCTCATGGAGGACGCGGACCTGATCTGCCCGCAGCCCTCTCACGACCTCGGGCGCAAGACTTCTCCGCCCCGCAAGGGCGAGCCCAAGCCCGGCCGGCGGTCGGGCTTCAAGGTCTGGAAGACCCCGTTCTGGAAGCGCCGGCGAACGCTGTGGGCGGAGCGCAACGCCGCGGAGCGCCGGATCCTCGAGGAGGGCTGACCGCGAGGAGTCAGCTCTTGGGCTGGAACTCCAACGCGAGCGAATTCATGCAGAAGCGCTGGCCCGTCGGCTGTGGCCCGTCGTCGAAACGGTGCCCGAGGTGGCCGCCGCACCGCCTGCAACGAACCTCCGTACGCACCGTGCCGTGACTGCGGTCCTCGACGAGCTCGACCGCCTCCGCGACAGCCGGCTCGTAGAAGCTGGGCCAACCGCTTCCTGACTCGTACTTCGTCGAGGCGTCGAACAGCAGCGCTCCACAGCCGGCACAGGTGTAGGTGCCGTCGTCGTGGTTGTTGACGTACTTCCCCGACCACGGTCGCTCGGTACCGGCCTGGCGGAGCACCTCGTATTGCTCGGGGCTGAGCTGTGCCTTCCACTCCTCGTCGGTCTTCTTTACCTCTGGTGCCATGTGACCAGGGTACGCGGATTGTGTCATTAAAGCCCGCCCGGGTCTCCGTGCCTGGCCGTCTACCACGTGTCGACGCAGGGGCGCTTCTTGTGGGTTCTCGGAGCGGGTGGCGGGGCGGCCCGAAGGACCGCCAGGATCGTGGCCCTTGTGGCCGCCGGGTCGATGACGTCGTCTATCTCGAAGTGCGTCGCCGCGTTGAGGGCCTTTCCGTTGCGGTACGCGGATGCCACGAGCCGTTCGAACAGCGCCTCCCGCTCCGCTGGATCGTCCTCCGCCTCGAGCTCCTTCCGGAAGCCGAGACGGACCGCGCCTTCTAGTCCCATTCCGCCGATCTCGCCGGTCGGCCAGGACACGGTCAGCACTGGCGCGCGGAAGCTTCCGCCGGCCATCGCCTGCGCGCCGAGGCCGTAGCCCTTGCGCAGGATGACGGTGACGTAGGGAACCGTCACGCTGGACCCCACGACGAACATACGGGCGAAATGCCTGACTTGCGCTGTTCGTTCCGCCTCTGGCCCGACCATGAATCCCGGCGTATCGCAAAGGAACATCAGCGGGATGTCGTGGGCGTCGCACAGCTGCATGAAGCGCGCCGCCTTGTCCGCTCCGTCGGAATCAATCGCCCCGCCCAGGTGCCCGGGGTTGTTTGCGACCACCCCGACCGGCAGGCCCTCCAACCGGACCAATGCGGTGACGATCCCGGGTCCCCATCCGCCTCTCAACTCCAGCACCGAGCCGGTGTCGGCAAGGCCCGATATCACACGACGCACGTCGTAGACCCGCAGCCTGTCCTCGGGGACGGCGGCGCGAAGCTCACGCTGGTCAGCACATTCCCAGTCAACGACCGGGCCCTGGAAATACGACAGGTACTTCTTCGCAGCGCCGACCGCTTCCGCATCACTACCGACGAGGATGTCGATGACCCCGTTCGGGTACTGCACGCTGACCGGTCCGACCTCGTCCGGCGCGACCTTCCCGAGTCCGCCGCCCTCGATCATCGCCGGTCCCGCCATGCCGATGCTGGCGTCCTCTGTCGCGATGATGACGTCGCAGCACCCGAGAAGCGCTGCGTTGCCGGCGAAGCAACGACCGGACACGATCCCCACCAACGGCACCAGCCCGCTCAAGCGCCCGAACAGCGCGAAGGCCATGACTTCCAACCCGGACACCGTCGGGGCGTCGGTGTCGCCCGGGCGCCCTCCCCCACCTTCGGCGAAAAGGAGGATGGGCAGGCGCATGCGCTCGGCCAACTCGAAAAGGCGGTCCTTCTTGCGGTGACCCTGGTAGCCCTGTGTGCCGGCGAGGACCATGTAGTCGTAGGACATGACGGCGCAGTGCGAGCTGGATTGGCCGAACAGATCGCCGTTGACGTGGGCGAGGCCGCCGACGAACCCGTCGGCGACGGTGTTCTGGATCAGGTCCTCCATGCTGCGCCTGTCGCGCTGCGCGGCGACGGCGAGCCCGCCGTACTCGACGAACGAGCCACGGTCGCAGAGATCGTCGAGGTTCTCGCGCGCCGTCCGGCGCCCGTAGGAGTGGCGCTTCGCAACGGTTTCGGGGCGCGAGGTGTCGAGGGTGACGGCGTGACGCTCGATCACCTCGGAGAGATCCGCCCTGACCGCAGTGGGATCCGGTGACTCTCCAGCTGATTGGGACGCCGCGTCGACCTCGCCTTCTTCGACGAGGAGCAGGTGGTCGCCGGTGGCGACGGTGTCACCGGGGTTCACGACCACGTGGCGCACGGTGCCGCTCGAAGCGGCCATGACCTCGTGCTCCATCTTCATCGACTCGAGGATGACGACGGGGCGGCCGGCGATCACTTGGTCGCCGGGACCCGTGAGAACCGCTGCGACGGTGCCGACCATCGGGGCAACCGTGGGAGTCAGCGTCTGGTCGGGCATCGCTGCGCCAGTATGGCCGGGCGCGCTTTCGTCAGGCCAGCGCAGGAAAAGACACGCCGACTCCGCCTCGAGTCGAACCGCCATAGGTGGCCTTCTCGGCTGCCAGGTCCAGAGGCTTGGTGATCGCATCGATCTCAACCGGAAGGCGATCGGCCGGCACGAGCCAGCAGACCTCGAACTCGAGACCGTCGGGGTCCTTGGCGTATAGAGCCTTGGTGGTGCCGTGGTCCGAGGCGCCCACGAGCGCTCCCGCCTGTCGCAGCACTCCCGCGATCCTCTCGAGCTCGTCGAGCGTATCGACCTCCCACGCGAGGTGGTAGAGGCCGACCGTGCGGCGACCGGCTTCGGAAGGCCCGGCATCGGCGCCGATCTGGAAGATCCCGAGATCGTGGTCGTTGTTGCTCGCTGGAGCCTGAAGGAAGGCCGCCTGACCGGGAATCTCGAACTTGACCCTGAAGCCGAGGAGGTTCCTGTAGAACTCGACGGTGCGGGCCACATCACGCACGTACAACACGGCGTGGTTCATTCGGGTCACTGGCATGGCGAACAGGCTAGGGCAGGTTCCTCGGATACGGTTCTGCGAGCATGCTTAAAGAGTTTCGCGCCATTAGCTCAGGCGATTCTGCGAACCTCGTGAAGGCGGTTCTCCTGGCGGTGGCGCTGTTGTGCGCCGGCAGTTGCAGCTCGTCGCACCAGCGCAGCTTCCCGCCCACCACAGCGCGGGCGTCGCGGGCCGACCCCACCTCGACTTCGACTCCGTCCACCACCCCGCCTACGACGGCAGCACCCGGCCCTCCGTACGCCGTCGGATCGGTGACGCTCCCTCTCGTCGACACGAGCCGCCCCACCGTCAGCCACGGCCACCAGATCAGCAGCTCCCGATCGCTGACGACCATCGTGTGGTTCCCCGACGTCGCGGGACGGCACCCGCTCGTCGTGTTCGCCCACGGCTACCAGGTCGGGCCGCCCCCGTATCTGACGCTTCTCCAGGCCTGGGCGGCGCACGGGTACGTCGTGGCGGCGCCGGAGTTCCCCCTCACCGACGCTGCTGTCGCCGGCGGCGAGATCGACGAAAACGACATAAACAACCAGCCGGAGGACCTCCGCTTCGTCACTGACAGCCTCGTCGCCGCGGGGTCGCCGGTCGCCTCACGCATCGATCCGGCGGAGATCGCTCTGGCCGGCCACAGCGACGGAGCGGAGTCGGCGGTCGCCGCGAGCGTCGCTCCGGTACCTCCGGGCGAGCCGGCATTCCACGCACTGATCGCCATGTCGGTCCAGCAGTTGCCGGGTGTCTCTCACACGGACAACCCACCCATGCTGGTCACGCAAGGCGACGAGGACACGATCAACCCTCCCGCCTACGGATACCAGGTATACGCGGAGGGGACCTCGCCGAAATACCTCCTCGTGCTCAAAGGCGGAGGTCACCTCCCGCCGGTCGAAGCGGGGAGCGCGTGGCTGCCCGGTATCGAGGCGGTCACCGAGGCGTTCCTCGACTGCTACGTCGAGCGCGACGCTCCCGCCGGCGCGATCGGAAGCAGCGTGTCGGGGTCGTCTTTGTTCAGTTTCGACGCCGGTTGAAGAGGTTCGCAGAGCCTCTTTAGGCGAACGCCGCGGCGAATTCGGGTTCGTGCTCCGCCCACCAGCGCCGGCGGCGGTCGAACCGCTCCATCCCGCCGATCTCGTCCCACATGCGGATGAAGTTGGCGTCTCCGGCCTCCACGCGCCTACGGAGGAACTCCCCGCCGCGGTCGATCGTCGATGACAGAACGTCAAGCAGTCCGCGCCTGTCGTCGAGTCCGTAGGCATCAGCGACGATGCGGAGCCGAGCGGCGCGGTCAGCGTCCGCCCAACCCAGTCGCGAGGCGCTGAGCGGGTCGTCGACGGGCACGCACATGCGCGCGAACTGCGCGAGGTCGTAGACGGGGCGGCCGGGTGCGGCGAAGTCGAAGTCGAGCAGCGCCATAGCTCGCCCGTCGCGGAAGACAACGTTCTCGAGGCAGACGTCGTTGTGGCAGACGACCACACGACCTGCGCCATGCGGCGCAGGGTCGGCCATCTCGGTGCTCCACTCCCCTCTCGGCACGATCGACGCGGACGCGTCGTGGAACCATCGCATCAATTCGGCCACCGACGCGAGGGCGTCGTCGGTCTGCGTCCACCCTGGATAGGGCGCCAAAGGAACGTCCCCCGGGATGAACTCGATCCTCTCCCTGCCGTCCGGATCGACTCCCACCGGGAGCGGTGCGCCCCGGAAGCCGGCCGCTCGCAAATCGGCCAGGAAGCGATGGATGGAAGACGTGTGCGGATTGGATGGCCGCATGACGTGGTCGCCGGCGCGGGTGACCGCGCCGGCGTTCGCGACGCCGCCCTCGAGAGTCTCCTCGACCATCGCTATTGCTCCGACATAATCGCCTCGAATTCCGCCTCGGGGTCTCGCCGCGCCTCCCCGTCGACGGAGATCTCGACGTGATGCAATTGCCCGGCATAGGGGAAGGGTGCGTCGTAGCCCTCACCGACCGCAGGACCCTGCTCCCAACCGCACGTGAGACCGCCTCCGGTGATGTTGTACCTGGAGAACGCCGTCTTGGCGATCGTGCCCTCCGCCACGACGGATCCGTCGACGACAAGCCGGCACCTCCCCGCCTGATGAAAGCTGCCGGAGCCCGGCTCGCCTGCTTTCAGGGGCTCATACGAAAGGCCGACCTCATGCTCTCCCTCTTGCAGTGCTGCCGTTGCTTCGACCACGTGCCGCTCCGCTCCGAGGAAGTTGTTGACGTATCGCAGGCGTCCGCCCAGCACGTGCAGGCTCCACCCACCCAGAACGGTTCCCATGGCCACGATCACACCGTCAGCGCCACCGGCGGGCACGGCCAATCGTGCCTTGATCGCATGCGACCGGTTCCGGACGCTCACCACTTGCACCTCGGGGACGATCGAGCCGCCCGGCCAGAACACCTGGCGCGAACGTTCGGGGGGCTGGTGGCGCGGGTCCACGAGGGCATCCAGGAGACGGTTGTCGAGCGGCAGGACCTTGTACTTCTCTGCTTCCTCCCACCACAGCTTCACCATCTGTTCGAGCCGCTCGGGTTCCGAATCGGCCAGGTCGGTCACCTCGGCCGGATCCGTCTCGACGTGGTAGAGCTCCCACGTGTCGTCGTCGAAGGACGCGTCGGGATCACGGCCGTCTCCGTAGAGGTCGACGAACGGGTGGAACGTGACGGCCTTCCATCCCTCGTGGTAAATCGCGCGGCTGCCGAGCATCTCGAAGTACTGCGTGGAGTGCACCTCGTCCGCCGCCGGGTCGATCAACGCTGGCACGAGGCTCACGCCTTCGATCGGCGACTGGTCGACACCGCCGATGACACGCGGCCCCTCGAGCCCGATCAGATCGAGCACCGTCGGGACCAAGTCGATGGCGTGTGCGAAATGGCGCCGGACACCTCCCCCGCCGGGTATCCGCCCCGGCCACGAGAACAAGCAGGGGTCGGCGACCCCACCTTGGTGCACCTCCCGCTTCCAGCGGCGAAAGGGGGTGTTGCCGGCCATGGTCCAACCCCAGGGGTAGTTGTTGTGGGCGCTCGGTCCGCCGAGCTCACCGATCCTGTCGCGAAGCTCCTCCGGGCCGGCGGGGGCGGCGTTCCAGGTGCGGACGTCGTTGATCGACCCGAGAACCCCGCCTTCCGCGCTCGCACCGTTGTCGGAGACCAGCACGACGATGGTCCGCTCCCATTCCCCCATCGAGCGGATGAAGTCGAACACGCGCCCTATCTGCGCGTCGGCGTGAGAGAGGAAGCCGGCGAAGCACTCCATGAAGCGCGCGGCGACCCTTCGGTCCTCGGCCGCGAGGGCGTCCCACGCCGGCACCCACGGCGGTCTTTGCGACATGCGCGTGCCAGGAGGAAAAAGCCCGAGCTCGACCTGCCGCTCGAAAGCCTTGGCCCGCCACTCGTCCCAGCCACCGTCGAACCGCCCGGAGTACCGATCGATCCATTCGGGAGGTGCATGGTGGGGCGAGTGGCACGCCCCGGTCGCAAGGTAGAGGAAGAACGGAGAGTCGGGTGCCGCCGAGCGCACCTCGCCGACATAACGGATGGCGCGATCGGCGAGGTCTGTGCTCAGGTGGTAGCCGTCGAGGGGGCTCTGGGGCGGCACGACGGAGTGGTTGTCCTGGAACAGCGCCGGCACGTACTGGTGCGTCTCCCCGCCGTGAAACCCGTACCACCGCTGGAATCCCCGGCCACAGGGCCAGGTGTCGCGGGGGGCGGCCTGATGCGTCTCGCTGTCCGGTGTGAGATGCCATTTCCCGACGGCTACGGGGACGTACCCCGCCGTCGCGAGTATCTCCGAAAGCAGGCCGTTTGACCGCGGGATCCTGCCCCAGTAGCCGGGGAAACCTGTAGCCAGCTCCGCGATCCGGCCCATCCCGCTCGAATGATGGTTGCGTCCTGTGAGCAGGCAGGCGCGCGTCGGCGAGCACAGCGCTGTGGTGTGGAAGTTCGCCAGCTGCACACCCTCTGCTGCCAGCGAGTCGATCACCGGCGTGTCGATGTCGGAGCCGTAACACCCGAGCTGCGCGTAACCAACGTCGTCGAGCACGATCATCACAACGTTCGGCGCGCCCATCGGAGCGACGGACTGCTGCGGCCACCAGGGCGTCGACTCCCGCCACGTCCGGCCGATCACGCCTTCGAATACAGGTTCGCTGGTCATGGCTGCCGGCCGTCAGGACATCGGGCTGGCCGGGGTCTCCGGCACTGCCAGGAGTTCGTAATCGGGGTTGATGATTGCAGGCATCCCCCGGCGTTCGCCGATCGTTCCCTCGACCACCAGCTCGGTGCCGGTCCGGATGCCCGGGACATCGCGTCGGCCGAGAAACACCACGAGCAGCTCTCCACCGCTGCCGTCCGCCAGCGTGCACTCCAGGGTCGGCACCCCGGACCACGGCTGGATCCGCACCGCCTTGACCCGGCCGGCAACCCGTGCGGGCTGGCGGTGACGGACGCTTGTGATCGGCAGGGCGCCGGGCACCTCCAATGCGGGTCGCAGCGTCGTGGCTTCAGTTGCCTGCGACATGCCGGCGTCCAGCCGCAGATCCTTTGAGGTGATCGCCCGCCTGCTCTCCGCCAACTCCGAGACGTTGAACGGGACCAGCGTCGCGTTGACGTGCGGGATCCTGCCCAGGGCCTCTACGAGCCGATCGGCGTTCTTGCCGTGCAGCAGGAACGCCAGGCTGCGGCGGTAGCTGCGCGTCGGTATGAGCACAGTGACCTCAGTCTGGCCGTCTGCCGCCGCCTGCGCCGCGAGCTCGGTCGCGGCCCGGCCGAGCCGCCTGTCGGCCACCTCTACGACGTCCAGCGGGAGGCTCGACAGTCCCAGGTCCCGCCAGCGCCTCATGACCGCTTGCGCCCTGGTGTCGTCGACGTTGAAATGCACGGCGTAGAGCTCGTCCGGCGTGAGGCTTCTCGCGTACTGGATAGCGCGCGCCGTAGCCAGGTCGATCCTGTCGACGAGGACGATGACCTTGTGGCGGCGCAGTACGGGCGCTTCGCACGCCTCGAGCGCCGCGCCCTCGCCTAGGACGGCGTCCTCGACGCGGTACTGCGCGTTGGTCTTCATGAGCCCGTAGATGAGTACCGGCATGACCACCACCACGACCCACGCGCCGCTGGTGAACTCGGTGATGGCGAAGATCAGCACGACTGCGCTGCAAACCACGGCGGCGACGCCGCTGACCGCGACACTGCGCCGCCATCCATCTTCCCTGTGGGTGAAGTGGTGCTTGGTCATGCCTGCCCCAGCCATGGTGAAGCCCGTGAACACGCCGATGGCGTACATCGGGATGAGCGACGCGACGCGGGCGCGTGTGGCGAAGAGCAGGGCGATGGAGGCCACCGCCAAGACAATGATGCCGTTGGAGAACACCAGCCTGTGACCCCTGACCGTCAACGGCCGGGGGAGGAACGAGTCCTCTGCGACGAAGCTGACGAGGAACGGAAAGCCGGTGAAGCTCGTGTTCGCCGCGAGGATGAGGATCAGCGCGGTTGCCGTTTGGAGCGACGCGTACATAACAGATCCGAGCGCGCCGCCGCCGTATACGAGTCGACCGATCTCCGACACGACCGTCGGGGTGCCGGAATCGAACGGCCTGACGTGCGCGAGCGCGGCAAGCGCCGAGACGCCAAGGAACATCGATCCGAGGATCGAGCTCATCACGACCAACGTGGTCCGCGCATTCCTCGGTTGGGGGTCGCGAAAGACGCTCACGCCGTTGGAAATCGCCTCGGTGCCGGTCATGGCCGAGCCGCCGTTCGCGAACGCCTTCGCCGCGTAGAAGAGCGACACCCCGAGGAGTAGGCCGCCACCTTCGTGGCCGAGGGTCATCTGCCCGGCCTTGACGGTTGTGTGGCCGAGGCCTCCGGTGGCTGCCTTGGCCAACCCGGCGAGGATCAGCACTGCCATGTTGGCGACAAAGAAATAGGTCGGTACGGCGAACACCCGGCCCGCCTCGCGTAGCCCTCTCAGGTTGCCGTAGGCGATCAGCACGACGAACGCGACCGACAGCGGAACGGTGACGCTGCCGAGGCTGGGTATCGCGGAGACGATCGCGTCGGTGCCGGCCGCCACCGAGACGGCAACGGTGATGGTGTAGCTGATCAACAGCGCCGCGCCGGCGATCTGCGCGACGTTCGGACCGAAGTTGTCGCGGCTGACTACGTAGGACCCGCCGGCCTTGGGATACGACTTGACAACGTCGCGGTAGCAGATGGTCACCACCGCGAGGACTCCGAGGATGAGGAGCGTGATCGGTGTCACGAGCCCGAACGCGGCCAGCCCTCCGACAGGGATGAGGATGCGGAGGATCTCCTCGGTGGCGTACGCGGAGGAGGACATGACATCCGACGAGAGCACGGCCAGCGCCGTTGGCTTGCCCAGGCGCTGATCCTTCAGCCGGTCGCTGATCAGCGGCGGTCCGAGCAGGAGTCGCTTGAGCCGGTACGCACGCGACTCCTCAGGGATCCGGATGTTGGGGCCCCCGACCCGCCGGCTCCCGTTCGGTAGCGGGCGGCCCTCGATCCCGTCGGATGCTGTCATCTCGCCGCTGCTGCGCACCGTGGTGCCGACCCTCCGTAACAGTCTGGGACGAGGAACCCTACCTAGCTCAGGCGCCTGGGCGCTGCATACCGGATCTGCGTGGCTGCCAGAGCGGCCACACCGGTCAGGACGAAGCCGGCGGTCACCAAGCGAATGTGACCTTCGGCCCTGTCCATCCGGCCTCGTCAGGTGACAAAAAGTGAATCGAGACGCCTAAATCGCGAATCGGCAGCGCTTCACTAGCACGGGGAGGCTGAGGATGACGACAGCTCCAATCACTATCGGTGATGTCCACGGAGGCTGGAGACGACTCTGGCACAGGGAGTTGGAGGCGTATCCCGGCACCTGGCCGAGAATCGGAAACCTGGCCATCGTGGTGGTCACCACCATCGTGCTCTACTACGAGGCATACGCGGGTGCTGGGGTCGGACCGCTGATCATCGGCGGCCTCCACATGTCCTTCACCTTCTACCTGTATATATCCGTCGTCTCCGCTGCGTTCGGCGCCTTCACGTCGCTCATAGGCGGGCTTTCCGACCGGATCGGCCGGGCCAACATCATCGTGGCCGGTTCGGTCGTCGTCGCCCTGATCGTCCTCGTCGGCGTGCCAAACGTGACGACCAAGTGGTCGTACGCAGTGCTCCTCGTGGCGGTCGGATTCGTCGAGGGCATCATCCTCGTCGCCACACCCGCGCTGGTACGAGACTTCAGCCCACAGGTGGGGCGAGCGCAGGCGATGGGATTCTGGACGTTGGGGCCGGTAGCCGGCAGCCTGATCGTCGCCATCGTGGCCACCAACACCCTTCCGCACCTGCACACCTGGCAGAGCCAGTTCAGAATCGCCGGGTGGGTGGGCCTCGGCTTCTCGTTTATCGCCCTGCTGTTCTTGAGGGAGCTCTCCCCCGTGATCCGCGATCAACTCATGGTCACCGCCCGCGACAAGGTACTGGTCGAGGCGCGAGCCCGAGGAATGACCGACGAGGACATAGCGCAGGCTCTGTCCCACCCGTGGCGGCAGATGCTGAAGCCGGACCTCATCGGGTCGGCGTTCGCGGTCAGCACCTTCCTGCTCGTCTACTTCGCCGCCGTCGGCTTCTTCGTCATATATCTCACGACCACGTTCCAGAATTCCGACGGAACGTTCTTGACCACCGCCCAGGCCAACGGGATACAGCAGTGGATGTGGGCGTTCAACTGCGGCGCGCTGGTGGTGGTCGGCTTCGTGTCCGACCGCCTGCGGGTCCGCAAGCCGTTCATGGCTGTCGGGGCGCTCGGGACGATCGCGACCATTGCGGTATGGATCTCGTGGGCCCATGCCCCGCACACCAGCTACTACGAGCTCGTGACCCTCGTCAGCCTCATGGCGGTGTTCCTCGGCATCGCGTACGGCCCGTGGATGGCGTCGTACACGGAGACGGTCGAGGACCACAACCCGGCGCTGCAGGCCACGGGACTGGCGGTGTGGGGCTGGATAATCCGGGCGGTGGTGGCAGTGTCCACCCTGATCGTGCCCATCGTCGTCACCTCCGTGACCACGATCGTGAACAACAGCCCCTACGCGGCGCAGGCACCCAGAGCGCTCGCCATCGAGAAGCAGTACGGGCCCGTCATCGCCGTCGCCCAGAAGAACTCCGCCCTGCTGTCCGAACTCTCCAAGTACCCGTCCAGCGCCATCCCTCCTGCGCTGCTCTCGCAAGCGATCAACCAGATCGGCCTCCAGAACCTACTGACCATCCAGAAGATCGCCCCTGACCTCCAGTTCCTGAGCCAGGTCGGACCCCACCTGCAAGCGTTGCAGTCCTCGGTGGCCAAGTCGCCCAGCCAGTGGCAGCACTGGTGGTGGGTGGACCTCGGTGGCGCCGTCCTGTTCATCCCGTTCATATTCGTGATGCGGGGCCGCTGGAGCCCGAAGAAGGCGAGGCAGGACGAGCAGGAGCATGAGCGCCTGGTGTCGGAGGAGATGGCGAAGATGGGTCTTCTCCCCGGCGCCGGGCCGGCATGAGGTGATGGCGCTACGAACAGCCGCTTGTGGTCCCGCATGACGGGCAGGCGTGGCAGCTGCCCGCCCGCTGCATCTGCACCCCGCACTGGAAGCAGTAAGGGGCGTCGGACTCGGCGACCACGGCCGATGCGGTCGGCGCCTCCGGCTCCTCGATCTGCGGACCGGCATCCAGAGGCGTGTTCTGAGTCACGGTCTCCTCGATGCCGGGGAGCGTCTGCTGGGTGCGTTCGGCAGTCGTCAACACACCCAGCTGTGCCCTCTCCTCGAGAGTCAGATAGTCCACGGCGAGCCGGCGGAAGATGTAGTCCACGAGCGATTGTGCGATCCGCAGGTCCGGGTCGTCGGTCATGCCGGCCGGCTCGAAGCGCATGTTGGTGTACTTGCGGACGAACGTCTCCAAGGGCACCCCGTGCTGGAGGGAGATCGAGATCGCCACCGAGAACGCGTCCATGATGCCGGCGAGCGTCGACCCCTGCTTCGACACCTTGATGAACACCTCGCCCGGGCGCCCGTCGTCGTACTCGCCGACGGTCACGTAACCCTCGCAGTCGGCCACCCGGAACTTGAATGTGCTCGACTTGCGCCTCCGAGGCAGGCGTTCCCGGATCGGCTGCTTGACGACGACGGTCTGTCGAGCAAGCGCCTTCTCCAGTTCGGCTACCTTGAGCGCCAGCTCGGCGTCGTGAACCTCGGCCGACGACGCATCCGGGTCCGTAACCGTCTTCTTGGCCGTCGCCAATGGCTGCGCCACCTTGCAGTTGTCGCGGTATATGGCAACGGCCTTGAGACCTAGCTGCCACGCCTCGATGTGCAGCTGCTCCACGTCCTCGACCGTCGCTTCCTCAGGCATGTTGACGGTCTTCGAGATCGCCCCGGAGATGAACGGCTGGACGGCCCCCATCATCCGGACATGACCGCGGTAGTGGATGGTGTTGTCTCCCATCGAACAGGCGAACACCGGCATGTGCTCCGCGGAGATGTGTGGTGCTCCGAAGATCGACTTGTGCTCGTCGATGTATGCGACGATGTCGCCGATCTGGTCGTCGCTGTAGCCGAGACGGGTCAGCGCCCGGGGGACGGTCTGGTTGACGATCGACATGGTGCCGCCACCAACGAGCTTCTTCATCTTGACGAGCCCGAGGTCGGGTTCAATGCCGGTGGTGTCACAGTCCATGAGCAGGCCGATCGTGTTGTGGCTCACGAACCCGTTGGCGACATAAGTCACGTTCGCCGGAACGGAGATGTCGTAGGTGAACTCCTCGCCGGTCAGTTCGGCTGTCTCGACCCGGTCGTAGAAGAAGCCCAGAAGGTGGACGAGCTCCGGATCCCCGGTCCTCTCGAGCAGCTCTGTCGCCACTGTCCGGCTGACCGTCCCTCGTGCGTGCTCCAGGAGCAGAACCTTCCTCAGGCGGTCGTTGACCGGTGCGAGCCGGTCGATCACCTCACGGCTCAGGGGAATATGGTCACCCCTGCCTGCCTGGGTGCCCGATGAGATGAACACCCCCGCGTTCTTGCGTGCGCCTATGAAACCGATCTCACGGATCCAGCGCTCGTTGTACGAAAGGTTGAGCAGCCGCAGGTGGCCGATCGGGGCCTTGCCCCAGCTGTCGGTCCGCTCCCTGACGGCAAGTGTCGTGGGATAGCCGAGCGCTAGCAGCAGGGTCTGGCAGTCCCTGAGCATCTGCAGGGACGTGTTCTTGAGGTTCGGGGAGCCCGCGCTGTTGTCACCGTCTGCCTCGAACAGTCCACGGAGAAACGCTCTGTAGACAGCGAGGTCGTTGGCGTGTAGGACAGCATTGGGAATATGCGCATGGTGGCCCTTTGCTTGTCCATTGGGGTTCGGGCGCTTGGCAAAGCCGCACGCCTCCCACCACATGGTGACCCTGACGGAGTCAATGCGGACCTCCACGTAGCCCTTTTTGGCTGTCACCTGCGCTTCGAGACCGAAGCATGTCTTGGCCAGCTCACGAAGCCGATCGATGACGTCTTGGTCACCCGCCGTCACACAGAACCGAAGCCCGCGGCTGTGCAGCGACCCGTCGCCCATGAAGTACCCGACCAGCTCGGCCAGGTCGGCGTTCATCTCTCGCGGCGCCCTGGCATGGTGCTCGCCAGTCCAGTAGGCGTCCGATAAGGGAGGAAGTGGCACGTGCTGGGGATCACCGACCAGCTGGTTGAGGGCCAGGGGAACCAGGTCGCCACCCGACAGCTCACCGAACCTCTTCCAGACCCATTCTCCGGACTCGCGGTCGACGACCTTGATCCGGTGCTGCGGGGTTCCCTGGATCCTGAAGCCGCGGCTGGTATCGACTGTTACGACCGAATCGAGGCCGTTGACGTAGAAGCGGGTCGCCTGCTGCGGCCCTTGGTCGGTGGCGACCATGGCGTCGAGGTCCTGCCACTGCGCGCCCTCCGGGTCACCCAGGGAGCCGAGCCGCACCAGACCCCGGTCGGTCGCAACGAGAGTCCCCGGCACCAGGCAACCGGTCGGCGCCAGAACGCTCGCCTGGGAGTTGCGGACCCCGTACTGCTCCGCGATATCGACCGCGGTGTCCCAGGACTCCTGGGCAGCCGACAGAAGCTCCGGCGGGACCAGTTCCTCGTCGATATGGGCTGCCGCGTCTCGGTGCATCTTCAGCACGCCGATCATCGGGTCCCGGTTCTCCTGGTAGCCCGCGAACGGCCCCATCCGGGCAGCGGTGCGGGCTGACGTCGCGTACGAGTGGCCCGTCAAGAGTGCCGTGATCGCCGCAGCCCACGCCCGGCCAGTGTCCGAGTCGTACGGAAGCCCCTGCGCCATCAGCAGGGCGCCGAGGTTGGCGTAGCCGATGCCGAGCTGGCGGAATCGCCTTGAGTTCTCGGCGATCTTCTCGGTCGGGTAGTCGGCGTTGCCGACGATGATCTCCTGAGCCGTGAACACGACCTCCGTAGCGGAGCGAAATCCCTCTACGTCGAAGGTTCCGTCCGCCTCGAGGAAGGTCAGCAGGTTGAGGCTCGCCAGGTTGCAGGCGGAATTATCGATGTGCATGTACTCCGAGCAGGGATTACTTGCGTTGATCCGTGCCGTGTTGGGGGCGGTGTGCCACCGGTTGATGGTGGTGTCGAACTGCATCCCCGGGTCGGCGCACTCCCACGCAGCCTTCGCGATCTGGCGGAAGAGATCCCGAGCGCGGACCGTTTCGAGGACCTCGCCTGTGGCGATGGCCCGCAGCTGCCAGTCCTCGTCGTCGAGAACCGCTTGCATGAATTCGTCAGTCACCCGGACCGAGTTGTTGGCGTTCTGGTACTGGATCGAGTGGCTGTCCTTGCCGTCGAGGTCCATGTCGAAGCCCGCGTCACGCAGAGCTCTCGCCTTGCGCTCCTCGATGGCCTTGCACCAGATGAAGTCCTGGATGTCGGGGTGGGCGACATCGAGAATGACCATCTTCGCCGCACGGCGGGTCTTGCCACCCGACTTGATGGTGCCGGCAGAGGCATCAGCACCGCGCATGAAGCTGACCGGGCCCGAGGCCGTGCCGCCTCCCCTCAGGCCTTCCTTGGAGGAACGGATCTTGGACAGGTTGACGCCGGCACCGGATCCCCCCTTGAAGATGATCCCCTCCTCGGTGTACCAGTTGAGGATCGAGTCCATCGAGTCCTCGACGGCCAGGATGAAACACGCGGAGCCTTGTTGCGGCACGCCCTTGACGCCGATGTTGAACCACACCGGCGAGTTGAATGCCGCCTTCTGGTGGATGATCAGGTATTTGAGCTCGTCGGAGAACGTGTCCACCTCCGAGTCGTCGACGAAGTAGCCGTCCTTGCGGCCCCACGCGGTGATCGTGTCGACGACACGGTCCACGACCTGCTTCAGCGACCACTCGCGATCGGGCTCCCCGAGCGTGCCCCGGAAGTACTTCTGGGCGAGGATGTTGGTCGCGTTGAAGCTCCAGGTGGACGGGACCTCCACACCCAACTGCTCGAATGCGACAGCTCCCGTCGCAAAATTCGCGATGCGGGCGTCGCGCCGCTCCCAGACGACGGTGTCGTAGGGATCCTGACCGGCAGCGGTGAAGCTGCGGTGGATTCCGATGCCCATGCGCTCGGGGGCGATAGCCATGCCCGCTTACCTCCTGAAGAAGAACATTGACCACAAGTTGTAGTGGTTGGACCCCCTCCCAGCGGTCCTCCCCCACAACATGAGGAATGAATTACATCACCGTAGTTCCATCGATGTCAATCGTCTGAGGCCCGCGAAAGTGCAGGTCAGAGGGCGCTCGCGAAGGTTTGCATTTCGGTTGCTCAACCCAGCGGTGCGCTCCACAGCCGACCCTAAGGCGGGCCCCCTGTGGAGCGGTAGAGGAACAAGCCTGTGGAACACTGGTGGATTGTCGAGTACTTATCCACAAGCCCTGTTGGTGCTGGTCGCGCTGGAAATCGTTGCTTGCGGAAACCCCCGAAAAAAATGGCCCGAAACCGTGTTAGATCTCCGTGCAGGGGGTAAGGTTTTCGGAGCGCCGCCGAAGCTGCCCCCTCGGCGGTCTACAACCCTGGCGCCGGCCCCCTCGTCCCCGCCCCTTCGACAGGGGGCCGCGCCGGGGAACTACTAGGTTCTCCCCTCCGTGGCAGTGGTCGTAGCGCTCGATGCAGGGACCACCGGTGTTCGGGCCATTGCCGTCGATGAACACGGCGTCTCGGTCGCGTCGGCTTACCGAGAGTTCCCCCAGTACTTCCCTCGGCCGGGATGGGTGGAGCACGACGCCGCGGAGATCTGGGCGGCGCAGGCGGCGACCATCGCCGAGCTGCTCGGGCAGATCAGCGAACCGGTCGCCGCGATCGGCATAACCAACCAGCGCGAGACCGTCGTCGTCTGGGACCGCCGCACCGGCAGGCCGCTCGCGCCCGCGGTCGTGTGGCAGGACCGGCGTACCGCTCGAGAATGCGAGCGGCTGCAGGAATCGGGTCACCTCCCCGCGGTGAGAGCGAAGACCGGGCTGGTGCTCGACCCCTACTTCTCGGCCACGAAGCTCGCCTGGTTGCTCCGCGAGACCGGCCTGGTGGGATCCCCAGACGTGGCGTTCGGAACCGTGGACAGCTGGCTGATCTGGTGCCTGACCGGAGGCCGGGTTCATGTCACCGACCACACCAACGCCTCGCGCACCTTGCTGTTCAACATCGACGAGCTCTGCTGGGACGAGGAGCTCTGCGAGCTCTTCGGCGTACCTCCCGCGGTGCTTCCCAGCCTGGCCCCGTCGAGCGCGCGCCTAGGCGTCACCTCCGCCGATGCGGTTCCCGGGCTGCCCGCCGGCATCCCGATCAGCGGTTGCGCCGGCGACCAGCAGGCCGCCCTCTTCGGACAGGCGTGCTTCGAGACCGGCATGACGAAGAACACCTACGGGACCGGCAGCTTCGTGCTCATGAACGTCGGAGCCCACCGGCCACCCCCTGTCGAAGGTCTGCTCACGACGGTTGCCTGGACGCTGGGGGACCAAGCGGCCGTCACCTACGCGCTCGAAGGTGCGATCTTCGTTACCGGCGCCGCGGTGCAGTGGTTGCGGGATCAGCTCGGCCTCATCCGCGAATCGGCCGAAGTCGGTCAGCTCGCCGGGTCGGTCGACGACTCCGGCGGCGCCTACCTCGTCCCCGCCTTCACTGGTCTCGGTAGTCCCTGGTGGGACCCCAAGGCCCGCGGGACGGTTGTCGGGATCACCCGCGGCGTGGGGCGCGCCCACCTCGCCCGGGCAGCTGTCGAGGCGATGGCGTACCAGACACGTGACGTGGTCGACTCGATGATCGCGGCCTCTTCGACCCCGCTCGCGGTGCTGCGGGCGGATGGAGGAGCGTCCGTCATGGACCTCCTGCTTCAACTGCAGGCTGACCTCACGGGCGTCCCGGTCGTCCGCGCGGCGGTAAACGAGACCACCGCCCTCGGCGCGGCTCTTCTCGCCGGCCTCGCCGAAGGGGTCTGGTCCTCCATCGAGGAGATCGCGCGTGTGTGGCGTTCCGACAAGACGTTCGTGCCGGCGGACAGCCAAACCGCAGAGCAGGCATACCAGGGGTGGCTGCGCGCCGTCGAGCGATCCAGGAGCTGGGCAACACTGGGTTAGACACGCAAGTCGCCGCACCTAGGATCGGCGGGTGACTCACTTCGCGCAGGACGAGAGGCACCAGCTGTGCGAGCTGCTGCTGGAGGTCGGCCCCGACGCTCCGACGCTGTGCGACGGATGGAACACGCTGGATCTCGCTGCGCATCTCGTCGCGCGCGAACGACGCCCCGACTCGCTGCCTGGGAACGTCGTCGGACCGCTTGCCACCCACACCGAAAAGGTGCGCTTGAGCACGAGGGAGGGACGAGGGTGGGAGGAGTTGGTGTCGGTCTTGCGGTCGGGACCACCGGCGCCGCTGAAGCTCGTCGACGAGCCGTTCAACACGATCGAGTTCTTCGTACACCACGAGGACATACGGCGGGCATCGCCGGGGTGGGAACCTCGCAAGCTCCCAGACGAGATGAACGCGGCGCTCTGGGCCCGCCTGAAGGTGATCGGGCGTGTGCTGACTCGCAAGTCACAGGTCGGCGTAGCGATCGAAGCTTCCGGCTGCGGCCACGCGTCCCTCAAAGGCGGGAGCCCTCTTGTGACGATCCGCGGTATGCCGGGCGAACTGGCGCTGGTGACCTTCGGCCGCGGCGATCACGCCCGGGTCGAATACGACGGCGACGAACTATCGATCGAGCGCCTGAAGCACGCGGGGTTGGGTCTTTGAGCTGACGAGATTCGCAGAATTGCCTGAGCGATAGCGGCACGAACCTCTTTAGACCGAAGACCTTTCATGAGGTAGGTATGGCCTTCGCCGAAAGTTCGACCCAGCGGCTGTCGGCGATCCGCGCCAGAGCATCCAGCTGCCGGCGCTCCTTGAAATGCCACGGACGGCCGCTGCGCCCGAGGACGATGGCACGACCCGACGATGTCATGCGCGCCCAGGCCACATCGTGGGCGCCGTTGCCGGAATCCGCCGCTGCCGGCGACGCTTCGCTGCCGACGAGGAACGCGCTCAACCACACCGCTTCTGGGGCCGGCCCGACGATGGCGTCGGGCTGGGTAGCGCCGGGCTCGACCACAGCTGCCCAGTCGGCTCGGAAAGCTCTCACAGCTGCCATCGCGAATCCGTCCAGCAACGACGAGACCCCGGCATGCGCCACCAGCTCCGCGGCGATCTCGAGCGCGTCGAGACGCGGATCGACCAGCTCGTCGTCCACTCGGCGGACGTCCTCCACGTCGACGCCGTCGACTTCGGCAACCTCCGATACAAGAAGGTCGACTAGTTCCGCGTCCGGAAGGTCGATCACCAGCTCGTCGATCGCCCTGCCCACTCCCCGCTCGAGGATCTCGATGCCCACGAGATCGCCGCGTACCGCTCCTATCCGGCTCGCAACAGCGCCGAGCGCGCCGGGGCGGTCAGGGACCCACACCCGCAACACGTGAAGCACCACTCCGGCACGCTACCGCCGGATTGTGAACGCGTCGTTTCGGGGCTGGCACGCCGGCGTTACGACAGGAGTGGCGCCGCTCCCACCTCGTCTGCCGGGGGTTCTGGTGGGGACGGCTCGGCTTCGGAACCGGGCGCCGACAGCAGGCCGCGGTCTCGCTTCGCGTACACGTCGACGCGTTCCTGTCCAGAAAGGGACTGGATGGCGGACATGATCTCGTTGGTGAAGTCGCGCAGGCCCGCTGAGTCACCGTCGTGACGCGGTGCCGCCCACCGCAACGGCTCCCCCATCCGCACCTCCACCCGCTTGAACGGGCGGAGAGTCTTCGCTCCTATCGGTTGCACCTCCGCAGTACCGAACTGCGCGACCGGCACGACGGGTGCGCCGCATTGCATCGCGAGCCGTGCAACACCCGTGTGCCCCTTGTAGAGCCGCCCGTCCGGGGAGCGGGTCCCCTCGGGATAGATGCCGAGCACGCCACCCGAGTTCAGCACCTCCGCTGCGGCGATGAGAGCCCGCTCCGACGCGGACCCGCCACCGCGCTTGAGCGGGATCATCCCCACCGCGCGGAAGAACCAAGCCGTCTTCCAGGTCTCGAAGTACTCGGCTTTCGCCACGAATGTCACCCGCCGGCGCACCACGAGAGGCAGAAAGATGCTATCGATGAACGACTGGTGATTCGACGCCAGGATCACCGGGCCGTGCCTCGGAACGTTGTGGGTTCCGGAGGACTTCACCCGGAACAGAAGGCGGAGTAGCGGCGTGACGACGAACTTGATCGCCCAGTAGGCCATGCTGGGCAACTTAGGTGATTTAGCCGAGTTTGGTAAGGGCTCTCTTGAGGTTGCGCACCGCTTGATGGATGCGCTGCTCGTTCTCTATCAGGGCGAAGCGCACGAAGCCCTCTCCCCCGCGACCGAAGCCCACGCCGGGCGACGTCGCCACCTCCGCGTCCGTGACGAGGAACTTGGAGAACTCGAGCGATCCCATCTCCTGGTAGGGCTCGGGGATCGGAGCCCAGACGAACATCGTGCCCTTTGGCTTCTCGAGTTGCCAACCGATCCGGTTGAGCCCGTCGCACAGAGCATTCCGGCGGGCGTGGTAGATCTCGTTGACTTCCTTCGGGTATTCCGGCGCTTCGTTGAGAGCGACGATCGAAGCGATCTGGATCGGTTGGAACGTCCCGTAGTCCAGGTAGCTCTTGAGCTTGGTGAGGGCGGCGACGATCTGCGGGTTCCCGACCATGAAAGCGACGCGCCACCCGGCCATCGAGAAGCTCTTCGTCAACGTGTAGAACTCGACCGCGACGTCCTTCGCGCCCGGAACCTGCAGGATCGACGGCGGCTGGTAGCCGTCGAAAGCCGTGTCCGAGTAGGCGAAGTCGTGCACCAGGATCACGTCGTGCTCGCGTGCGAAGTCGACGATCCGCTGCATCCAGTCGAGGTCGACGCACTCCGTCGTCGGGTTGTGGGGGAACGAGAAGACGATCACCCGCGGCCGCGGCCACGTTGACTCCCAGCTCTCCATCAGGTTCCCGAAGAAGTCCTGATCGGGGCCTAATCGGACCTGCTGCACGTCCGCACCTGCGAACAGCGGTGCGTAGATGTGGATCGGGTAGCTGGGTGTGGGCACAAGGGCGGTGTCGCCGGGACCGACGAGAGTCCACATCAAATGCGACAGCCCCTCCTTCGCTCCGATCGTCGTGACCACCTCTGTGTTGGGATCGAGCTCGACCCCGAAGCGACGCAGGTACAGGTTCGAGACCGCGAGGCGCAGCTTTGGGATACCCCGGGAAGCGGAGTACCTGTGGTTCCGCGGGTTGCGAGCTGCCTCTGCGAGCTTCTCCACCGCTACCTGGGGGCTCGGGATGTCGGGGTTTCCGAATCCCATGTCGATGACGTCACGGCCTGCGTGGCGCGCGTCGTCACGGAGCTCGTTGATGATGGCGAAGACGTAGGGCGGCAGCCCGTTGATACGGCGGAATTCCACTCTCCGAGCCTACCGGAAGGGTGCCGGCCGCCCCTCCGCATTACGGGCGAGAAGGCCCGCTCCTATGGCGCCGGCCTTGGGGCCAAGGGTCGCGAGGAGCAACCGTGTGCGATCGCGCGTGTCCGCCGCCTCGACCATCCCCGAGAACCAACGACGCACCGGTCCCATCAGCGCCTCCCCCGCCGATACCAGCCCGCCGCCGATGACGATCATCTCGGGGTCGAGCGTGTTGGCGAGGTTCGCCAGGCCGAGCGCGACCCACCACCCGAACCGGTCCATGATCTCCGCGGCGGATCCGTCACCCTCCAGTGCCGCCGCCGTAACGTGCTCGCCGCACACCGCCGCCGGGTCGCCTCCGGCCAGTTCCAGCACCCGGCGCGCGCTTCCTCCGGCCGCTGCCTGCCTGCCGAGGACGCCCAGCGCGGCCCCGGACGCGAAACGCTCCCAACAGCCGTTCCTGCCGCAAGGACACGGCGGGCCGGAGGGGTCCACGACCATGTGGCCGATCTCCCCGGCAAAACGATGCACTCCCTCGACCAGCACGCCCCCGCTCACGATCCCCCCGCCGATGCCGGTTCCGAGAGTCACCAGGAGCACTTCGGCGGAGCCGGCGCCCGCCCCGAGGGTGTGTTCGGCCCAGCAGGCGGCGGTCGCGTCGTTGCCCACCCACAGGGAGGCGGACGGGAAGCGCCGCGCAAGAGCGTCGAGGAGCGACGTACCGGAGATTCCCAGCAGGTTCGGGGCGAATCGAACCGTGCCCGACGGGTCCACCAGACCGGGCACCCCGATCCCGATCGCACGAGGGTTCCCTCCGCACAGCGCGGCCGACGCAGCTGCGACGGCGTCGACGAGCTCAGAGCCGGACCTCGGGCTGGCGACGGTCGACTCCGCGCCCGCTGTGTGTCCCTCCTCGATGCACAGCGCAAGCATTTTCGTCCCGCCGAGGTCGATACCGAGCGGCGGTCCCTGCATCAACCGCGGCTCTGCATCAACCGGTGACCCTGGCGAGGAGCCGGCGCATCCCCCCGAGCCACCGATCGCGGTCCTCGACCTTCATCTTCTCGTAGTCATGAACCTCCGGGTGCGGAAGCACGAGGAAGGTGTTCGCCCGGATCGCGGTGACCACCGCCTCCGCGACCTGCTCCGGTTCGATGATGTTGCCGCTGGCTGTGAGCTCCGCCTGCCCGCTCGTGTCCGACTGCACCATCGGAGTTCGCACACCTTGCGGGCACAGGCAATGGAACTGCACACCTGATCCGCCGTAGTTGACGGCCAACCATTCGGCGATGGCCACCGAGGCGTGCTTGGTCGCGGTGTAAGGAGCCGACTGCATCATCATCAAAAGACCGGCCGCCGACGCGGTGACGACGAACGCTCCGCTTCCGCGCGCGGCCATACCCCCGACGACCTCCCTCGCGGCGTTCACGTGCGCCATCCCGTGGACACGCCAGCTGGCCTCCCAATCGGAGTCCTCGCCGAGACCGGCACCTACGGCGATACCGGCGTTGGAGCAATAGACATCGATCGGGCCGAGCCTCGATTCGACCGCTTGGACCATGCCCCTGACTGCGGCCGGGTCGCCGACGTCTGCGCCCAGCCCGATGGCACCCTCGACGGCCGCGGCCGCGTCCTCAGCCCTGGCCCGATCGAGGTCGACGACCGCCACCCGGCACCCCTCCGCGGCCAACCGCTCGGAGAGAGCG
Organism: Acidimicrobiales bacterium; assembly: GCA_035533095.1. Lineage (NCBI taxonomy): Bacteria > Bacillati > Actinomycetota > Acidimicrobiia > Acidimicrobiales > Acidimicrobiales bacterium. The sequence continues at coordinate 87,077 of DATLUM010000056.1, forward strand.
CGCCCGATCCCGCCCGCTCCACCGGTCACGACCGCCACCGCTCCGCGCAACTCGAACTCGCTCATGATGTTCAGGCCCTCGACGTCGCTCAGGGCAGGTTCTTCTCGATCGCCGACACCAGCTCGTCCGAGCCCGGTTCGACGATCGGTCGGAAGCGGCCGACGATCTCACCGCTCGGCGAGACGAGGAACTTCTCGAAGTTCCACTGGATGTCGCCGGCGTTGCCCTCCGCGTCGGGGTTGTCCGTCAGCAGGTCGTAGAGGGGATGGCGGTCATCCCCGTTGACATCCACCTTCTCGGTCAGCGGGAACGTCACGCCGTAAGTCGTCGAGCAGAACGTCTGGATCTCCTCCGCGTTCCCCGGCTCCTGCCCGGCGAACTGGTTGCACGGCACGCCAAGGACCGAGAACCCGCGGTCTGCGTAGCGCTTCTGAAGCTCTTCGAGACCGGCGTACTGAGGGGTAAGGCCGCATTTGGACGCCACGTTCACCACCAGCACCTCGCGGCCGTTGAACTCGGATAGGTCCAGCGGCTTGCCGTCAAGCGCCGATATCTGCACGTCGTAGAAAGACATGCGCGAGACCTTACGTCTCTGCCGCCGCCTCTGCCTCGCCGGCGCCCTCGACCCTCGCTCTGAGCTCGCGGAGCGCGGTCCCCATGATCCTGCCCTCGGCCCGGCGCTTCACGAAACCCGGCAGAGGCACCCTGAGATCCACGACCAGCGTGTAAACGATCTCGGTGCTGCCGTCTCCGCTGGGGACCATCTTGTAGGACCCGTCGAGCCGGCGGGTGATATCGCCGGCGACCTGCTTCCAGGAAAGCTCGCCGGGAGCCGCGCTGTAGTCGTAGTGGAGGGTGTAGGAGGTGCTGCGCCCGAACGCCGCCGCCCGGAACGTGACCTCGAGCGCGTTGCCGTCCGCGTCGCGTTCGTCGATCGCCACCGACTTGATGTCGGCCGCCCACTCCGGGTACTCCTCGAAGGTGGTAAGGACCCCGAAGCAGTGCTCGGGGGTCCCGCGGATGATCATCCGCTCGGTTACCTGCTCCTCCACGCCCGGCGAACCTCCTCGTATCTGCGCGACACCCTGGCCGCGCTGAGGACGGTAGTCGCCCCACCCTGGGCGCGGGGGTTACCCGGCCTTTTCCAAGGCGTCCGCCAGCCGGCCGGCGAGCACGTCGTAGGAGTACTCGGTCTCCGCCCGTGAGCGTGCCGCTTGGCCCTGCCGCGCTGCGAGCGCGGGATCCGACAGGAGCCGGTCGATCGCCGCGGCCACCGCCACCGGATCAGAGGGGTTCCCCACCACGATCCCGGTTTCGCCGTCCACGACTGCCTCCGCGGCGCCACCGCTGTCGCCGGCCACAGCCGGCACTCCCGCAGCCGCCGCCTCCAGGAAGACGATCCCGAAACCCTCCTGCTCCAATCCCCCCCACCTGGATCGGCAACACAGCGCGAACACGTCGGCGCACGCGTAGAGGGCGGGCAGGTCCACGCCGGGAACGCGACCCATCAGGTGCACCGGTGCGTGCAGCCTGTCGACGAGATGCTCGAGGCGCACCTTGTCGCGTCCCGATCCGGCGATCGCGAGCGTGAGGCCCGGGTGGCGCCCGCCCGCACTGAGGCGAGCGCACGCCTCGATGAGGGTGTCCATGCCCTTGCGCGGAACGAGCCGGCTCACGCTCAGCACGAGCGGTCCACCCGCCGGCAGACCCAGGCGCGCCCGTGTGCTGGCGCGCTCGATCGCCGGGAGCGGAGAGAAGCGGGACGTGTCCACGCCGGGCGGGATCCGCACCACCGGCGGAAGGTTCTGCTCCGTGTGGCGCGCCTCTGACTCGGGGTACCCGCCCGCCGCGATCAAGAGGGATGCTTCGCGAAGCACGCGCGCCAGCACTTGTTTCGTGCCGGGAAGCCGACCGGGAACCGTCACCTCCGCCCCGTGCAGGACGGCCGCATAGGGAATCCCGAGGCTCGGGCCGATCACTCCGAGCGGCACGGCCGGATCGATGACTACAAGGCTCGCGCCCACCTCCTGCGCCAGCCGGCGAACCCGTCTCAGCAGAACCGGGTTGGGGAGCAGCACCGGCTCGCGGGCGCGGACGATCCTGAATGCCTGCTCCCGGTCGAACAGGTCCGAGTCGACGTGGGGGGTCGTGAGCACCGTCACCTCTTCGGGAGGCAGCCGCCGCCATAGCTCCCACAGGTAGGACTGGATGCCCCCGATCTTGGGGGGAAAGTCGTTGGTTACCAGCAGATGACGTGTCACGCGTGCGCCGCTTCATCTTCTCTGCTCTCGACGGAACTGGCCGCTCGCAGCTCCGCGAGCACCTCGGGGTCTCGGTCAGCCGAGACCAGAACCAGCACGTCGGTTCTGCCCAGGCGCGCCGCTGCCCACACGGCATGTGCCCTGACCACGGGCTCTTGGTGGCGGAGAGCACCGACGAGCGCCCTCACGACCTCCGGCGAGGAGGGGTCCGCGCTGTTGCCGAGCGCGATGAGAGCGTTGCGGCGAAGGTGCGACGGGTCGCGCTTGGGGATGTACCAGCGCCCGAAGCGATCGAGTAGTTCCTCGTCGCCGGCGTCCAGCAGGGCGAGGAGATCCACTTCGTCCAGTGAGTCGTCGTCGGCGGGCGGGGGCGGCCGCCGGCGGAACGCGACGAGGTTGACGGGGCACGCGTCCTGGCAGTCGTCACATCCGTAGATCCGGCTTCCAGCAGCAACTCTGAGCGCCCGCGGGAACATGCCAGGGGCCTCGAGCAACCAGGCAAGGCAACGCCGGCCGTCCAGGTGACCGCTCCCGTCGAGTGCCCCGGTTGGGCACGCCTCGACGCACCGCTTACACGGGCCGCACCCGTCCACGACCGGCCCGGGCGTGCGCGAGTCACCGGGCGTAGGACGTTCGGTCGCCAACGGTTCGGCCACCTCGATCGGGGCATCGGTCACAACCGAGCCGAGGACGAACAACGATCCGTGTCGCGGGACCAAGACGTTGGTGTTCTTGCCGTACCAGCCGATGCCTGCGCGCACCGCTGCCGCGCGATCGACCAGCGCGTTGTCGTCAACGAGGACCTTCGCGCGCCAGCCTTCCTGCGACAACCGCTCGGCGATGCCGCAGAGCGCGTTCCTCAATACGCGGTAGTGGTCGCTCCAGGAGTACATGGCCACCGAGCCTGCCGGGCGAGGCGGTCGGGTCTCCTCGCGGTTACGCGTGCGAGGGGTGCGGCCATAGCCCTTCGCGCCGACGAACAGAGCACGCGCGCCCGGCAAGGACCTCGCCGGGTCGCACGAGCGCCCGGGATTCCTGTAGGTGAATTGCATGCCGGCATCCCGGCCGGCGTCCAGCCCGTCCTCGAGGGCGCGCCGCGCTTCGTCGAAGGGCCGCGCACTGCATATGCCGCAGGCGTCCAGGCCGGACTCCCTGCCGATCGCCAGGAGCCGAGAAGCAAGGTGCTCGCTGTAGCCCTCGCCCAAACTCAGCCCCTTGATCGCCGGCTTCCGTTGCCTCCTGCCCTCGGCACCGAAGCCGCCCGTCGGGACCCGCTTCCGTTCGTGTTAACCCCGCCCGAGCGGACGCCGCCAGGGGCATTGCCGTTGTGCCCGACGCGGACAGCCTTGAGTGGTCTCTGCCGGCGCGCCGCTGCCTCTGTGCTCTTCGCACTCTTGGTCCTGCTTGTCACAGCTGGCTTGGCAGTCCTCTTGGCCGCCCGCACGGAAGAGGCAGTTGGCTTGGCCTTCAGGGGAGGCTTTGCCGGCTTCTTCGAAGCGGGCGCCTTCTTTGCAGCAGCCTTCTTCTTTGCAGCAGCCTTCTTCTTGGCGACAGGCACCTTCTTCGCCGGCGACGCCGCCGCGCTGGACTTGCTGGCCGGGCGAGCTCGCTTCGCCGGCTTCGCTGCTTTGCGGGCCCTCGCCGGCTTGGCCGGAGGGCTCGGTGGTTCGCTGGCCACCGGCACGGCTGGAGGCGCGGGAGGCACGGCAGGAACCGGCCTTCGCAGAACCCTCATCGGCAACAGGCCCTTCACCGGAGGAGCGTGGCGGCTTGGGTCGACGAAACCCAACTCGGTCGCCTGCCGGTTCCCCGGTGTCAACGACCCAGCCCCATCGTCGAGCACCCACTCCGCGTCGAGTTCTCTGCCGCGCCAACGGTGCTTGAAGCGGATGACCCATTCGTTTTCCGCCAGCTGGAACGCGGTCCACAGCTGATCGAACTCGTCGTCGGCCAGCCTGATGCCGCGGTCCGCGAGGTTGCGCAGCACCGAGGGCCCCAATGGCCGGTCGGACTGACCCCTCCGCTGCGTCCTCATGGTCGTCGCCTGCGCGCGCTCCACCGCGGCGGCCTGCTCGGCGAGGACCGGCGCGGCGAAACGCTCCACCCATTCGATCGAGACGCCGGCCTCCGCGGCTACCTGAGCGACTGTCCGCCCGGCGCGCAGCCGCGTCTGCATCTCGCGGGGGCTCAACGCGCTCTCGACGCGCGTACGGTTGGGCTCCGCGGCGGCCCGGGCCGCAACGTCGTAACCGACGCGCGTCCGCCGGGCGTGGTCGAGTTGTTCGAGGAACTCCTCGTCCATGATCACCACATACCCGCCTGTTTTCGAACCTCGCCTGCCGGCGAGGATGATCCCATCGTGATCGGAGGTGAAGCCGACGAGGTGGAGCTGTCGCACAGGCGCCCCCGGCGCGCTGAGCCCGCCAGTCGGGCTCCTTACCGGCAAAGTAGCAGTTGGGGACGCCTGCCTAGGTGATGGTGACGGCCCGATATGTCCCGCGCGAGCTGGGTTTCAGCCCGACGCCGACGCACGTCCCCGACTGTGGCGGAACGGGGGGACCAGACCGGAACGGCCGAGCATACGGATCGCCCGCTCCTCCGCGACGTCGATGATGACGGCGTCGTCGGGGTCGCGGTCGCATATGAACGACACCACGCACCCCTCGCACGCCGCTGTGTGTTGCATCGAGCAATCTCCGCAGCTGATGGTCAGCGAGGTCATGCAGCCATCATCTCAGCAGGGTGTGACGGCGACGGCTGTCAACCTACGGGGCCGCGGCCCAGCACCGCCAGCAGTTGGTCCACCGATATGACGTTCGCTCCGAGGTAGGAAGTGGCGTCGCGGACACGGCGGTCGTTGGTGGCTACGACCACCGGCCGCTCCGGGGGGACCGAGTCCACCGCGCCGATGATGACGTCGTCAGCCTCGATCTCAGAAGGAGAGAACTCCACCCGCAGCTTCCCGCGCACCGCCGGCGGTGGCTGAAGGCGGTTGCCGCGGTCGGTTCCGTCGAACACGAGCAGAACCTCGGTCCCGGCGCGCATCACAAGTTCGGCGAGGGAGTCGACCAGGCGTCTCCTCTGCTCGGCGAGGTCGAGCGACGGCCAGGATGTGAGCGTCACGTTGTACCCGTCGACGGCGAGCAGGACCTTCGCTCGGCGAACCAGATGCGCAGCCGCTTCGGGTGAGTCCTCAAAGGTCGCCGGGGGAAGAGGCAAAGGCGTCCGCCGGCGCCGGCTCGGCTGCGCGGATGTGGGCCGAGCGCCCGTCGCGGCATCGTCTCCGGGAACCGGTTGGACTGCGTCACCGGGTGCGCTTTCGCCGGCGTCGCCACGAGTTCTATCGCTCGTCTCGGTGATCCCGCCGATGTCGTCGGCAAGCGCCCGGGCCCCGGCTTCGGCCCGCGCCAAGCGGGCGCGCAATTGAGACACCTGCTCTTCGGCCTGGCGTGCACCGCTCTCCGCTTCCTCGGCGCGCTCGCGCGCGGCCTCCAACTGCTCGCGCAGGTCCGTTAGAAGATGCTGGTCCGCCACCCTCTGTTCGGACGCCTCGGACAGCTCGGCGGAACGGGAATCGATCCGGGCGCCGAGCTCCTCGTTGACCGAACGGATCTGCTCGATCTCACTCCGTGCCGCGTGGAGCTGGCTGCGAAGATCCCGGAGTTCGTCCTCGTGCGCGCGGTCGTCCTTCCTCCGCTGCGCGGCGGCGCCGCGAAGCTCGTCGCTGACGGCCTTGAGCGCGACCAGCTCCGCCTGGGCTCGTTGCAGCGCCGATCTGACCTCGGCGAGCTGCTTGGCCGCCGCCTGCGCTTCCCTCTTTTCCCTCTGCTTGGTCTCTTCGCCGGCGGCTTCTTCGACGAGGCCTTCGAGCTCGGACTCCCAACCCTCTGGGCGCACGAGCCACAGCCAGGACGGCCGCCCGAGCACGGTCTCGTCGGTCGCCGCGGCCACCACCCGTTCGCGGAACTCGTCGTCGGATTCGAGGACCTGGCGCACCGTCTCGAGCATCCGCTCGGGGAGGCGGGCGACGCGCATGATCGGGCGCAGGCGCCCCGGGACGGGAAGCGGCGGCCTGCCCTGCGAACCCACCTTCGCCACCGCCCACGCCAGCTCCAGCGCCGGCCGCAGCATGGAGACCGGCGGCCTGTTCGCCTCCGTCTCAGCCATCCCGGGATGGTACCGGCGCCGCCGGCGCCCGAAGCCCCGCACGCCCGGGTACCTTCTGCACATGGTCCACGCCTTCGTTCTGATCGACGCCGAGCCCGCCCGCGTCGCGGACCTGGCCACGGAGCTGGCCGAGCTCGACGGCGTGGCCGAGGTCTACTCGGTAGCCGGCCAGGCGGACATCGTGGCCGTCGTGCGGGTCCGGAGGCACGAGCAGCTCGCGGACGTGGTGACACGCGGCATCTCGCGACGGCCAGGCGTGATCGACACGAGGACGCTGATCGCGTTCCAGTCGTTCAGCCGCCACGACCTCGAGGCGATGTGGGACCTCGGCTCCGGCGACTAACCCGCCGCCGCTTCGCCTGAGATCTTCACCAACCGTTCCAGGCGGCCCGCGGCGGCGCCGGAGTCGATCGACTCGAACGCCAGGTCCAAGCCCACCCGGAGATCGGCGGCGAGCCCGGCCGCCACCAGGCCGGCCGCGGCGTTCAGCGCGACGATCTCCCTGCGGGGGCCGGGCTCCCCCTCCAGCACCGACCGAGCCAGCCGCGCATTGGTCTCGGCGTCGTCACCAAGAAGGTCTGCGAGCTTGCACCTCTGGAGACCAAGCGCGACCGGGTCGACAGTGGAGCACGTCAACTCGCCGGCGGACCACCGGTACATGCTCGATGGACCGGTTGTGGACAACTCGTCGAGCCCGTCGGCGCCGTGCACCACGATCACGTCCGTCGCCCCGCCCGCCGCGAGCACGCCGGCCATCTTCTCCGCCATCGCGGGGTCGCCTACGCCGACAACCTGCCGGCGCACCCGCGCAGGGTTGGCCAGCGGACCGAGGAAATTGAAGGCGGTCGCGACTCCCAGCTCACGCCGCACAGGGATCGCGTGACGCATCGCTGGGTGGTACCGGGGCGCGAAGCAGAACCCGATGCCCGCCTCCTGGATGCAGCGCGCGACGCCCTCCGGCCCGAGGTCGATCACCACACCCAGCGCCTCCAGCACATCGGCAGAACCCGCCTTCGAAGAGGCGGCCCTCCCCCCGTGCTTGCACACCGGCGCTCCAGCACCCGCAACGACCAACGCAGCCACGGTCGACACGTTGATCGTTCCGGTCCGGTCTCCTCCCGTCCCGCACGTGTCCACCAGGCGCGGCGCCAGATCGTCGGGCACCACGACGCGCTCAGACGCGTCGAACATCGCCGCCAAGAGGCCGCTCATCTCCTCGACTGTTTCGCCCTTGCACCGCAGGCCGAACATGAACGCCGAGATCTGTGCAGGCGTCGCGTTGCCATCGAGCACGTCGCACATCGCGGCCGCGGCTTCGGCGCTGCTCAGGTGCGCTCCCGCGACGAGGTGGCTCAGCACCCCCGGCCAGCCGCCGAGATCGTCGATGGTGGGCTTCGCTGTCATCCGGTGCGAAGTCTTGCAGGCCGCACGTCTTGACCGGCAGCGCCGGCGGTGCCCGGTTCAGGCGGTACGGCGCCGGCGGCGCAGGATCCGCCTCCGCTCCCGCTCGGTCGCTCCGCCCCACACGCCGTCCTTCTCCCGGCTCTGCAGCGCCCATTCGAGGCAGGCCTGCTGGACGGGGCAGGAACAGCAGATCGCCTTCGCGTCCCCAGCGTCCTCGTCGGTGACGGGGTAGAAGATGTCGGGATCGACGCCGCGACAAGCGGCCCGCTGGCGCCAAACCAAGGCTCTCGGGGTCTTCAGGTCGAGCTTCGTAGCATCCATTGCTGGTTCCCGTCCGGTGTCCGATGCGTCCGCTTGCTGAGGGCGTGCGGGCCAGGAGGTCGTAGTCTGGCCTAGGGTTCTCGTAGCTGTCTACCCCAATAGGTCCTCGGAGAGACTGCCTTTCGTGGCATCCGACAGGGCCGTCTGGTGGCGGTACTCGGGGTGGTCGAGCGCCAGCGCCACAAGGCCGGACTGGAAGTCACGGATCTGCTCGTCGTTGAAGGAGAAGTTGACGTAGTGGACCGAGGCCGTGACCTCGTCGCGGGTCAACTGGGCGGCGTGGGCCCCCTCCACGGTCGCCAGGACCGAGTCGCCGCTGGGCAGCAGAAGCTTGACGGTCTGCTCGATCCCGACAAGCCGGGGCAGCCAGTGCTCCATCTCCGCTCGCGACGTCAACTCCAAGAACATCGTCGCCGACAGGTGGCCCTTCTCCGGGATGAGCGGGTTGTACGTGTCGAGCTCCCCCAGGATCGCCTCGTCGCTGTACAGCTTCTCGGCCCGCGCCATCTCCTGGACCTGGAAGCGGATCGTGTCACGGTTCTCGAAGACGAAGCTGACGACCGGGCCGACGGCGACCCGCCTCAGCTTCTTCAACGCGATGATCCTCTCTCTGTAGGACTGCCTCTCCCTTTCATAGGCCCTCGCATCCGCGATGTCGTCGAGGGTGAGAGTCGCGTTCGGTCGTGCCGCCATGTCAGTCGTGCTCCTCGGGTATGCCGTACGCCCGTGCCATGAACTGCAGCGGGTGCAGCGGAATCTTTCCGGTCTCCTGGATGATCGCTCCGTTGGCGAGGTGGCAATCGCCTACGACAACCTCGGCTTCCGAGCGGTCGATCGCCTCGGCGAGAGGCTTGGCGACCTTGCGCGCCAGTTCGTAGTTCTCGCTTCGCAAGCCCCAGGTGCCGTCGATCCCCGAGCACTTCTGAACGAGGATGACCTTGGTGCCTGTGAGCTTGACGAGGTCGCGGCTGCGAAGGCCGATGTTCTGCGCCTGCAGGTGGCAGGGTGCGTGGTAGGCGGTCGTGTCAGGCACTTCGCCGGCGAACTCGGTGTCAATCGCAGTCTGCTCACCCTTGTGCAGCCGCCACAGGTACTCCGACGCGTCATAGGTGTGCTCCGCCACGAGGCGGGCGTCGTCGGTCTTCAGGTATTCGGGGTAGTCGCGCTTGAGGACGTAGCCGCACGTGGGTTGCGGCACGACGATGTCGCGGCCCTCCCGGACGATTTGCGCCAGTGCCTCGACGTTGCGTGCAGCCTGCTTGCGGAACGGCTCGAACTCACCGCTGTGCAGCCAGGGAGCGCCGCAACAACCGTTGGCCGTCGCGAGCTCGCAATCGACACCGTTGCGCTCGTACACCTTCACCAGGTCCTTGCCGATGCCCGGGTTCTGGTACTCGACGAGACAGGTGGGAAACACCGCTGCTCGCGCCTGTTCCGCGCGCCCGAGGGAGACGCCACCGCGCGCCTTGCGTTTCTTGAACCACGTGCTGAATCGCTCCCGAGCGTAAGGAGGAAGGATGCGCTGGGAGGCCAACCCCACCGTCGCGTCGATGAGTTTGCGCATGGGGGAACCGGGAGTGCGGAGCATCGCGTTGGTGAGCGGCGCGGTCAGCGTGCCCACCTTGCCGAGCAGGTCGGTGCGGGCGAGCGCCTGGGTGGTCAGCTTGCCTTTGAGCGTGCCACCCGTCTTGTTCTTCACCGCCTCAGCACGAAGGATCATGCGAGGGAAGTCGAGCTGCCACTCGTGGGGCGGTATGTACGGGCACTTGATGTAGCAGAGCTTGCATTGGTAGCACTCGTCGACGACCTGATCCTGCTCCTCGCGGCTGAGAGCAGCGACGTCACCGTCGCGGGCATCGATGAGATTGAACATCGTGGGGAACGCGGGGCAAAGCGACAGGCACAACCGGCACCCGTGGCACAGATCGTAGACCCGGGTCAACTCCGATCGGAGGTCCGCCTCGTCGTAATAGGCGGGATGGTCAGGGTCGTACGTGGTCGTCAAGGTCCTGCCTTTCGTCGTGGCGTCCGGCCCGGTGGTCGGACATGCTCTTCGCCGGCGGTCGTCGCCGGCGGTTCCGCCCGCTCCTGCTCGTCGCTTGGCCCGACTTGGCGGTTGACTCCTCGGCCGGTTGACTCCTCAGCCGCTCGACTCCTCAGCCGCTCGACTCCTCAGCCGCTCGACTCCTCAGCCGCTCGACTCCTCAGCCGCTCGACTCCTCAGCCGCTCGACTCCTCAGCCGCTCGACTCCTCAGCCGCTCGACTCCTC
>DATLUM010000057.1 GCA_035533095.1 Acidimicrobiales bacterium
CGATACGTTTGTGGAACCCGCGGCGTTCCACATGCTGCCTGTCGATGGCCAGCCGGAGGGCATCGCCTGCGGTGACTTCCGAGCCAGCCTCCGTGAGGCCGAGTCACGCGAGGTGGCGATCGCCGGACTGGAACGGTTCGACTTCTACCGGCATGCGGCGGCTGCTTATTGCGTCGTGTCGACCGGTGACGCGCGTCCGTATGCCTGCTTCCTCATCGCGAAGGGAGTTGTCGCTGCCGGGTCGGACACGTAGCAGCGGCATGTGGACGACCGCCCCGGACGCATCTCCGGCTTCCGATCAAGGCTGCTCCCGCCGCCGCCCCGAACGCCGGCCTGGCGGAGAACCCGGGGGTGGTCGCAGGCGCACGAAACGGACGACCGCGTCAGGGTCAGAGACGCCACCCGTGAAGTCTCGGCGCCACTCTGGTCAAGCCAACCATTTACGCCACGTGGCGGATTGCAAGCATGATCCACTCGGGCACCACGATCCGAGGTGTGGAACCCGGCGGTTCAAGTCCTCTCGCCCCGACCAGTGCCAGCGGCTGACGCGGGTTGACCAGCGAGCCGGGTCGATCGACCCGGCTCGCTGCTACGTGGAGCGGACAAATTGGACCCGCTCAGCTGTGGACGATGATGAACCGCCCCCGATCGGCTGCTGGACACCGTTGTCGTAGACGATCGCACCGGTGGTGCTATCGGTGATCTGGATGCGGAACATGTCGGGGCTGCCGTCGGTGGCCCAGATCATGAAGTCGTAGGTGCCGGCGCCATTGATCGTGCCGGTGCCTTGAACTGGGCATTCGTGCCGTTCTGGTTGACGACGAGCCATTGGTAGGCGGTCGAGGAGAAGTCGAGGCCGCCCGCTTGGAAGACGAACGCCGTGTTGCCCGAGGGGACGGTGGCGCCCTTCTGGTACTTCGAGACGAACGCGAACGTCGCCTTGCCGCTCGCTGTCGGGGCGAGGGTGTCGTAACCGGCATTCGAGGTAATCCAGCCGCCACCGGTGACGAAGCCGGCCGATGGGTCGTAGACGGCGTAGGGCGTGCACTCGAAGGCGCCGTACACGTTCGGGGCCTGCGCGCAAGCCGAATAGACGCCCGTCGTACCTCCGGCGCTGATCGAGGCGCTCGCGTGGCCGCCGCTCCTGGTCGTCAGCGGCGACCCGACCGTTCCTCCTGTTGCCGAGAAGAGCCCGGACGTACCGTCGGGGACCGTGCCGCCGGGCTGGGCACCGTTCGAGTTGTATGTGAAGTCGGCCGTGATGGCCCCGGTCGTGTTCACGGCGATCGGCGCGACGGTCAGCCGGTCTACCAGCCACGGGGTGGCGTTCACGTTGCCGCTCACGCCGTTGCAGTTCGCGGTGTCCGCGGGGCCACCGCTGCAGCCCCACCAGTTGTTGATGGCATCGACCGCGCCGACGCTGTTCGTCGTGAGGCCAACGGTGTGGTTGCCGGCGATGACGTTCGTGGCCTGGGAGGTCTTCCGTTCGCGCCGCCTCGGGCGCAAGAGGAAGTCCACAACCTGACGGCCGATGGCCTACATTTGCGGTGACTGTGCCGAGATCGCGCTGACGATCGTGCGCGAGAAGGAGCAGGCAAGCATGACGGGTAGGGTTGTTCGCATAGGCCCCCCGGCCGAACCCCCCATTTCGTAGACCCCCCGGGCCATTCTGGCGCCTGTAGGGTTCGGTTCACGTTCAGGTTTGTGGAGCCGACACTCGGATTTGAACCGAGGACCTGCTGTTTACGAAACAGCTGCTCTACCGCTGAGCTATGTCGGCATCCGTGCGTGAATCCGGTGTATCCCGGTGCGCTATGGCAGGAACCTGAACGTAATCTGACGGAGTATCGGTTCGTCGACTTCCTCCGGGGAGGGCGTCGACGCCCGCTGCTACATCGCGCGAGTGCCTTCCAACTCAAATCCGTACGTTTCTGCCACGAGCCGAATACTACTGTGCCCGAGCGTTCGTCGGGCATCCTCGAGTCCGCCAGCGGCAATGATCAGCGTCGCGGCGACGTAGCGCAGGTCGTACAGCCGGATGTGCGGGATGCGTCGGAGAAACAGGCACCCGATGTTCCCAGTGGGTTCTCCCCTTGAGCCGGACATGGAACGGCCGCCCGCACGAGCGAGCGGCCTTCCGGTCGAGGCAGGGAGCGGGGTCAGCGAGGACGGCCGCCCTCGCCGCTGTCGATGACGAGTTCCGACGGAGGCCCGCCGGCCATGGGGGCCGCGAGGTCAACCCCGTGGAGCTCCTTGACCTGCTCGAGGAACCAGTGGGTGAAGGCGTCGTCGGCACTCGACATCTGGCCGAACGATCGGCCCGGATCTTCGCCCGAGAGGGTGACGATCACGAGGTCGCCCATCGGGGTCGGCTGGAAGAAGGTCTGCTCACGGACGTGGGCCTTCGCGCGCGAGGCGACGAACTCGGCCTTGCGAGCGCCGTTGAGCTCGGCGACGAAGCGCTTCCATGCGTCGGTCTTGCCGGGCAGGATCGGGAATGCGACGGCCATCATGGCCATGTGGGGCCTCCAGAGACACGTTCGTGTCCCAGAAACGGTGGGTCGGGCTCGCCATTGGCCCTGCGCGACGGTCGAGGCGACCGTATGGGGACGCCGCGCTGGTGGGAACCTGTCAGGCTCCCGTGCCTCCCTGCCGGTCTGCGGAGCATAGTGCCTCGCGTCCGCGCTGTGTGGCAGCAGGGCTGTCCACGCCTCACTGGACGAGTTCATGTGGCATCCAGCCAAGCAATCTAGATCCCTACCGAGGCGGTGGCCCCAGGACGGGCCCCCACTCAAGACGGCGTCGGCGTCGCGCCACTCTTGCTACCGGTTCCCTACCGCTGGTAGTATCACGGTATGAAGGTCAGTGTCAGCTTGCCCGGCGACGACGTCCGGTTTCTCGATGACTACGCGAAAGAGCAGGGGCTCGAATCTCGGTCGGCCGCGCTCCACCGGGCAGTGCGCCTGCTTCGCACCGCAGAACTGGGCGGTACGTACGAAGGGGCGTGGGAGGAATGGGCGGCTGACGGTGAGGCCGGCTTGTGGGACTCCACGACCAGCGACGGACTGGGGTCATGATCCGGCGCGGCGACATCCATTTCGTCGATCTCGATCCCGCCCGCGGCTCCGAGGCCGACAAGCGCCGGCCAGCCGTCATCGTCAGCAATGACGCGGCCAACGCAACGGCGAGCCGACTGGGTCGGGGTGTGATCACCGTGGTACCCGTGACCTCGAACACCGAGCGGGTCTACCCGTTCCAGGTCATCCTTCCAGCCGCGGAAACCGGGCTCGTTCGGGACTCCAAGGCACAGGCTGAGCAGGTCCGATCGATCTCCGTGGAGCGGGTGGCTGACCGGCTGGGCGTCGTCCCCAACGTGATCATGCTCGACATCGACGAGGCCCTCCGCCTGCACCTGGGCCTCTGACTCGGGCTGCCGCGCCGTCACGGCTCGCCGTGCCTTATCGCAGGTCCGTCGTCGGATGGACCGGCAGGATGAGCGGTTGCCGGGGCGCCTGGCTGAAGTCGAACGTAAGGCGACGGCAGCACGGGGAACCGTCGAGTCGGCGTACGAGCGTTCTCCTCAGCGCAGGTCGGCGCAGGCGATCTTGGCACCACCCGGGGCGTGCACGACGACGGACACTGCGGTCGGGCCGGCCGTTCGATCGACGGTGGCGTTGCCGTTGCCGATACCCGCGTCGTTGGTGGTGAAGCCGGGCCAGATCTCGTTGGGCGGGGTTGCCGGCCCGGAGGGATCGAAGCGGTAGTGACCGTCGGCAGCGCCGTCGGCGCAGGCTTGCTGGTGAACATGCGAGCCGTAGGTCGTGTTGGCCGACAGGCCTTCGACATGAACCGAGACGATCGTCGTTCCGTCGGCCGTGCGGATCATCTGGGCATGGCCGCCGAGGTCGAGCCCGACGCCCGCGGCGAACGGATGGAACTCACCGCGCGTGACCGTGGCCCCATCGGCCAGCACACTCGAGGCAAGGAAGAGGCCGATCGCGAGGCCGAGGATCAACGAAGCGCCCACCGTCCTTCGGTGCGCTGACGACGCGGACATCGAATCGAACATGCTGTGCTCCCCTCCGGAACTCCAGGGCAGAGTTCCTGTGACAGGCGGCGCTATACCGTCACGTGGTATATCGCTGCACGTAATACAACGCCAGCCTCGCCCGTGTCAAGGGGTGCCCGCGGTGTGGCGCCCGCGATGGAGCGGTGGAAGTCGGCGGTCCTAGCTGCCGCGCGGGGCGCGCTCGACCGCGCTCGCCCAGGCGGCGATCTCGGCCCGTCGGGACGCGCCGAGCTTGGCGAGGA
>DATLUM010000058.1 GCA_035533095.1 Acidimicrobiales bacterium
TCGCTCGCCGAGACGGCCGTCGCTGACGGGTCGTCCTGGTTGCCCGCCGGGAAACAGCCAGGGGGAGCCGGGTTGGTGGCCGATGACGGCATGACCTTTGCGGGTGGCGACGAGTTGGAGAGCGAGGGCGGCGAGCGGTTCGGGCAGGATGATCGGCTCGTCGCCGAGACGGAGGCGGACGCTGTTGTCGGTGGTCTCGATGTCGGCGACGGTGAGTCGGCTGATGGCGGCTGGCCATTGGGCGTAGAGGAGCACGAGCAGCCCGGCGAAGCGGTCTTCGACTTCGAGGGTGTCGTCGTGGAGAAGCCGGCGGGCTTGTTCCCATCGGGCCTCGGTGTCGATGTCGGACGGGCCACCCCAGCGGACGGCGGGAAGGTCCAGGGCCGTCAGTTTCTGTTTGTTGGCCCATCGCACGAAGTTCCCGACGTCGCGGCGATGCGTGGCGTCGCCGCTGGCCAGCCAGGCTTCCAGGTCGCCCTGGCCGGCGGTTGCCAGCGTGAGGTTTGCCCCGGCCATCCAGTCGAGCAGAGCGATCGCGGCTCTGACGCGTTGGCGGGCGCCGAGGGCCTGGTTGTAGGTGGTGGTGGTGTGGCGGAGTCGGTGACGGAGGCGGCGCAGCACGTGCCAGGTGGCGTAGCGGTGCAGCAGCTTCTGCTCGTCGGGGTCGACCCGGCCGGCGATGATGCCGGTGATCCAGCGTTCGAGGCGGACCATCTGCTCGTCGCGAGCGGGCAGGGTGCCGATGGCGACGAGGACGGCACGTAGGTGCTCGACGGGTTTGCCTGGCGGCAGCGCATCGAGGGCCTCATGGCAGAGCCCGTCGTCGGCGTCGAGGGAACGCAGGATCGTTGGGGCGGCGCTGTGGTCGAGCCACCGGGCCACGGTCGCCGGCCGCTCTGTGGTGGCGAGAGCCTCATAGAGCGCTTGGTATTGGGCCCGGATGGTCCCGGAGTTGTCACCGAGAAGCTGGCGCAGCCGCCGGTCCACACTGCAGCGGGCGCAGCACCCGGCGTGGATGCGGCCCGCCTGCCCGCAGCTTGTGCAGGCCTTCCAGAATCGGGGGTCTGGGCGTGTGCAGGTGGCACAGAGCGGCTCGTCGATGGTGCCGCCTCGCAGCGGCCGGACCTGATCACAGCGCGCGCAGCGGGCCCAGCGCTGGCTGCAAGCCCGGCACCATGGCTGACCGGTCGTCTCCGACATCAGTGCCGGACCGTGACGCCCGCAGATGGAACAGGTGAGAACCTTCGGGGGGCGGCAGGTTTCGCAGAACACGCCGTCGGGGCGACGCACGCTGACCGGCCGGAGCCGCCCGCAACGCGAGCAGTCTTCATGGTTGACCGGGTCCCTGATCAAACAGGAGGGGCAGATCGGCGCCCCGTTGTCATCACGCGTCGCGGGCTCGCGGACGACCTGGCAGCGGACGCACCGCTCGGCTCGGGAGCGGGCCACGCACATGCGGCACAACCGCAGGCCGTTCCTGGGTTTCACCAGCGCGACGACACGGCGGCAGTGCGGACACGCCGGCCGAACGATATGGGTGGCCCCGGCGTCGCAGAGCCTGTCGATGAGTCGCAACACCGAGGGCATCGGCGCCTCTGCGCCCGCCCCGCTGAGCAGCTCGGGCCGGTCTTGCAACGTCCAGGCGAGCCGGCGGCGCTGGCCGGCGTTGCTCACCGCGGCGCCCACAGCGCTGATCACCACTTCGATCGAGACCGTCGGGTCCACGCCACAGACCACCTCGGCGATGACCTCGAGAGGGTCACGCTCGTCGCCTGGAGGACAGTCGACACAGTGGGGTCGGCCCTGCTGGTCGCGCCCGGCGACCGGGCGGGTATGGCCGCAACTCGTGCATGGCTCCCGGCGGGCACCGCAAACAGCGCAATACCAGTCCTGGTCGCGTCGCTGCAGAGTCCGCAGGCTCTTCCCGCAGGTGGCACAGATCGGCGGCGAAATGTTCAGCGCGCCAGCAGTCCGCAAGGCGATGAGCAGGTTCCCGACGACGCGCGGTGCGGGGGAACAGCCATCGGCGAGCACCGCCGGAGACTCGAGGAGGAACTGGGCGAGACGGCGACGCTTTGCCCGGCCTCCCGCGACAGCCTCCACGATGGCCTGGATCGTCGCCCGCTCCAAGGTCGGCTCGGCGTT
>DATLUM010000059.1 GCA_035533095.1 Acidimicrobiales bacterium
CTGGTGGTGGTCTCCAGCCTCAGTCGTCGCCCTTCGGACCCGGAGGTGATCGGGCCGGGGTTCAGCCGGGCCTTGACGGCCGACACGGCTAGGTCGAACGTGACTCGCCACCCACCTCCGCAGTCAGCCGTCACGGTGGCCAGTTCGTCGCCGTAACGGTCGCGGAAGGGCTCGGGGTAGACAGCCAGGATGAGCCGGTGACAGCGGGAGGTCTTCATGCCAGTCCGAGGGTCGGTGAGGCCGCTAGTCGCTTGCGTCCCAAGGCGGCGAAACGTCGCATGTGCTCCAACCGCTCGGCGAGTACTGCTGAGCCGTGCGAGGTCAGCCGGTAGGGCCTTCGGCGCGGGTCGTCACTGTCGAGCTGTTCGATCAAACCACGCTGCTCGAGCCGGGACAGCGCCCCGTACAAGGTGCCCGGTCCGAGCCTCACGCCGGTGGTCGCCTCTACGTCGCCGATGATGGCATAGCCATGCTTGGAGCCTTCGGCCAGGCTGGCCATCACCAACAGGCCAGGGTCGGTCCAGTTCGGGTCCTCCACGCGACGCGGCACCTTCACCTCCCAGTCATACTCCGTAGCACGATACTACGTTCTACGGTATAGTCAAGGCGGCCAGAACCGCGGCACTTGCGCCGGAACGACGGTCCGCGCACCATGACGGCCAAGAGCGCTTCGCCCATGATGTTCGCCGAGGTATCCCCGAAGGACGCCGGCCATACGCCCCGTGTAACGCCGGCCCGGAGACGCTAATGGAGCCGTCTCCGCGCGCGGTCTCTCAAGAGAGTCAGCGCGGCCCGACCTGCGCTTTTGTTCTGGCAGCCCCAACGGGGTTCGAACCCGTGTCTCCACCTTGAGAGGGTGGTGTCCTAGGCCTCTAGACGATGGGGCCGTGCGGTAGCCAGCGAGGGCGTGCGATACGGCCGGTCGAGCATAGCGGCCGGCCGTACAAACGAGCCATGCGCCCCACGGCAGGACAACAGCCCACCTGGGTATGGTCCCCGAACGGTCGACGCCGTGTCATCGGGGCTGGCCCCAACGATCTGGTTGCCGCCAACCTTCTCGCAGATGCGGGGTGGGACCTGCTGGTCCTCGAGGCGCAACCGGAGCCCGGTGGCGGGGTGTCGAGCGCCGGCTACTTGGGCGACGGCTGGACGAGACCGAAAACCCTTGGCGCTTCCGCCGGAGAGAAGCTCGGGGGGGAGGACTCGAACCCCCAATAACAGGGCCAGAACCTGTCGTGTTGCCGATTACACCACCCCCGAAGGGTGCCGGAGCACTCTAGCCGCTGCCCGACGAACGCTGCACCCGTTGGCTGACGCCCACGAGGCGCCGGAATCCGACCACCCGTCCGATGGCGACCTCGATCGTCTCCTTCGCGAAGTAAGGGACCACCGACAGCCCGCGTATGGGCGAGGTGCGCGTGGGCGACACGTAAGGGGTGAGCCCAAGCTCCCCGGCCATGAGCGAGATCCGTTCGTCATGGAACGGATCCGACACGAGGATCACCGACGTGTCGCCGCGAGCTCGAAGGAACTCCGCTGCCGACGACAACGACTGCCAGCTGTCGCGCCCCGAGACCTCACGGAGGATGTGCGACTGCGGCACCCCCTTCGACGCGAGGTAGTTGGCGCTGGCGGACGCCTCGCTGAACGTGTCGCCGGGCTGCTTGCCCCCGGTGACGACGACGATTGGGGCGAGGCGGGCCTTCCAGAGTGCGAGGGCATGGTCGAGCCGTGCCTTGAGGTCCGGGGAGGGCACACCGTTGTACTGCGCGGAGCCGAGCACGATGATGGCCTGGGCGGGGCGAGCCTGGTTCTGCCGTGACGCCCACCAGACCTGCACGAACGTCACGATGAGGTACACGACAAGCCCTCCGGCAACGAACGCTGCAACGCGCGCCGGCCAGCGCAGAGCTCTCAATCGCAGCAGTTCTCAGGCCTCCGTCTGCAGGCGGGTCTGCGCCACCTGGAGGCGCGCGACGGTCCGGTCCCGGCCCAGCAGCTCCAACGACTCCCAGAGGGGCGGGCCGACAGAGCGCCCGGTCACGGCGAGCCTGACGGGCGCCTGTGCCTTGCTCGGTTGCTCCACGCCGGCGTCCTGGCCGGCTGCGACGGTCGCCTGGTGTATCTCTTCTGCCTCCCACTCGATGGAGGCGTACCGCGCGGCGGCCGCCGAGAGGATCGCGCCGAATGCAGGCTGCCGGCGCGTCTCCTTCGCCCAGGCCGCCGAGTCGAGCACCGGTTCTGGCAGGTAGAGGAAGTCGGTCATGGCGTACACCTCTGCCAGCGTGCGCGCCCTCTCCTGCACGAGCCCGGCGATCGGCTCCCACCTCGACCTTTGCCACTCAGCAGCGCGCTCGACCAGGGTCGATACCGGCATCGCGCGCAGATACTCGGCGTTGACGTCGCGAAGCTTGCGCTCGTCGAAAATGGCGCCGGCGCTCCTCACGTCCTCGAGGCGGAACTCGGCGATCATCTCGTCGAGCGTGATGATCTCGCGGTCCCCACCGGGCGACCAACCGAGCAAGGCAAGATAGTTGCGCATCGCCTCGGGTAGATACCCCTCGTCGCGATAGTCCTCGACGGCAACCTTGTCGCGGCGTTTGGAGAGCTTCTTGCGGGCATCGTTGAGCAGTAGCGGCAGGTGCGCGAATACCGGGTGCGGGCCGTATCCGAGAGCGTCCCAGAGGAGCAGGTACTTGGGGGTGTTGGATACGTGGTCCTCGCCGCGGACGACATGACTGATCCGCATATCTGCATCGTCGACCACGTTCGCGAGGATGAACAGCGGGTCCCCGTTCGACTTGCGGACACCGAAGTCCTCGACCACGGCGTTGTCGACGACGACCTTCCCGCGTACGAGGTCGTCGAAGATCGTGTGCCCTTCGTCAGGCGTGCGGAAGCGGACCATCCTGGCCGGCCCCGGCTCCAGGCCCCGGTCACGGCAATGGCCGTCGTAGCCGGGTGGCCCTCCCCTCTCCTTTGCACGGGCGGCCACCTGCTCGGGGGTGCAGTCGCAGGCATACGCCTTGTCCTCGGCCAGCAGCCTCCCGATTGCTGCGGCGTACAACTCGCCGCGCTCGGACTGGAAGTACGGTCCCTCGTCCCAGTCGAGACCGAGCCACCGCATCGCCCTGAGGATGCCCTCGACGTGCTCCGCCCGGTTGCGTGCGGTGTCGGTGTCCTCGACCCGCAAGACGAACGTTCCGCCGGTCCGGCGCGCGAAC
The DNA here is from genome assembly GCA_035533095.1 of Acidimicrobiales bacterium. Taxonomy (NCBI): domain Bacteria; kingdom Bacillati; phylum Actinomycetota; class Acidimicrobiia; order Acidimicrobiales; species Acidimicrobiales bacterium. The sequence continues at coordinate 3,225 of DATLUM010000059.1, forward strand.
AGCCAGTTGAACAGCGCCGTCCGCCCCGTGCCGACGTGGAAATAACCGGTCGGCGACGGGGCGATCCGGACGCGGGGGGACTCTGTCACCCTTGCCAGGCTAGGCGAGCACAGACGGCCCGCCGTGCTGCGTCAGCTGGCGAGAAGGTCGTGCGCGTCGCCACCGACGAGGTGACGGCGCAGCTTGCCGATGGCGTCGCGCTCGATGCGGCGCACCCGCTCGGCGGTGAGCTGCATGGCCTGCCCAACCTCACCCTGGGTGCGGGGCTCACCCCGGTCGAGGCCGTAGCGCAAACGGATGACCTGCCGCTCCTCGTCGGACAGGCGGGTGAGAAAGCTGTTTACCTCCGCGGGCAGCATGGAGGCCGCGACCGCCTCGAACGGCGACTCTGCGGTCCGGTTGACGACAAGATCCCCGAGGCTCGTGTCGCCGTCTTCGCCGACCGAGGCGTCGAGGCTCATGGGGTCCGTGTCGTAGCGGAACAGCTCCGCCACGGCCGATTCGGTCGTCTCGAGCGCTTCCGCCAGTTCGACGAGCGTGGGCGGGCGACCCAGGCGGATCTCCAACTCCGACTGGAGCCGGCGTGCCCGGCGGATCTCGTCGCCGACGTGGGCCGGGATCCGCACGGTGTGCGCGGTGTTCTCGACCGCCCGGCCGATGGCCTGGCGGATCCACCACGTGGCGTAGGTGGAGAACTTGAAGCCCTTGCGCCAGTCGAACTTCTCGACGGCGTGGATGAGGCCGAGGTTCCCTTCCTGGATGAGGTCGCTCAGGGGAAGCCCGGACCACTGGTACTTGCGGGCGACCGAGACCACCAGGCGGAGGTTGGAGTTGATGAACTCGCGAGTTGCGTCGTCTGCCGCCGTCACCTTGGCCCGCAGCTCGCGCCGCTGCTTGGCCGTGAACTTGACACCGGAGTCGAGCTCGGCCTGAGCGCTCTGGCCATCCTGGATGATCTGGCCGAGACGCATCTCGTCGGCCTTGGTGAGAAGCGGGAAGCTTCCCGCCTCGTCAAGATAGAGGCCTAGGAGATCGGGGGAATGGGACAGCGTCTGATTCATTGCATGGTGAAATAACCCCGCCGGGCCCGGCATTATGCCGAGGCTTCGGGTATTGCGAGTGTGACAAGGGGCACAGCCCCTAGCCGGTGAAGGTCCGAAACAACGATGGGAGACCCATGAACGACAGCGAGATCGTGGAACAGATCGACCGTCTCGTCGCCCAAGAGCACGAGCTCGAGAGAGCTCACGCCGCGGCGGAGCTTTCCGACGAGGACCGAGCCCGCCTCGAGCAGCTCGAGGTGCAGCTGGACCAGTGCTGGGACCTCCTCCGACAGCGCAGGGCCCGCCGGAACGCCGGAAAGGATCCCGCCGAGGCGCAACTGCGGGACGCCGAAGTCGTCGAGCACTACCAGCAATAGGCGCATAACGGGATGAAAGCACCTATTGACGCCACACAGGAACAGCGCATACTCGAAGCCGTCCCGAGCGGGCTGCTGATAGACGGGAAGTGGCGGCCGGCCGCCGGGGGGACGACGTTCGAGGTGGAGGACCCCTCGACCGGGAACCCGATCGCCGAGGTCGCCAACGCCGACTCCGCCGACGCCTTGCAGGCGCTCGCGGCTGCGCAGGCCGCCCTCCCGGAGTGGGCGGCGACGCCCCCGCGGGAGCGGGGGGAGATCCTGAGGCGGGCGTTCGAAGCCCTTACCGAGCGCGCGGACGAGCTCGCTGTGCTCATGACCCTGGAGATGGGCAAACCGGTCTCCGAGTCGAAGGCTGAGATCTCGTACGCGGCCGAGTTCTTCCGGTGGTTCTCGGAGGAGGCGGTGCGCATCGCCGGCGACTACAAGGTGGCGCCGGGTGGCGGCAGCCGGCTGCTGGTGATGCGCCAGCCGGTCGGCCCGGCGCTTCTCATCACGCCGTGGAACTTCCCCATGGCGATGGGAACCCGCAAGATCGGCCCGGCGATCGCAGCGGGTTGCACCATGGTGCTGAAGCCGGCGGCCCTCACTCCCCTGTGTTCTCTTGCGATGGCACAGATCCTGATCGACTGCGGACTGCCTGCCGGTGTGCTGAACGTGGTGACGACCACCGACGCAAACAGCACCACCGGCCCGCTCATCCGTGACCCAAGACTGCGCAAACTCTCTTTCACCGGCTCCACCGCTGTCGGCAAGAAGCTGATCGAGGCATCGTCGGAGCAGGTGCTACGCGTCTCGATGGAACTCGGCGGCAACGCACCGTTCCTCGTGTTCGCGGACGCAGACATCGAAGCAGCGGTCGACGGGGCGATGCTCGCCAAGATGCGCAACGGCGGCGAGGCGTGCACGTCCGCAAACCGCTTCTACGTGCAGCGCGACGTCGCCGACGAGTTCTCGCACCGGCTGGCCGAGCGGATGGGCGCTCTGAAGGTCGGCCGCGGGACCGACGTGGGCGTCAACGTCGGACCGCTGGTCAGCGAGAAGCAAAGGGCCAAGGTCGTCGAGCTGGTCGACGACGCACTCGCGAAGGGAGCGGTTCCCTCATGCGGGGCAGAGTTGCCGGAGGGGCCCGGGTACTTCTACCCGCCTACCGTTCTCTCGTCGGTTCCACGGGGCGCCCGGCTGCTCGACGAGGAGATATTCGGGCCCGTCGCGCCGGTGATCCCGTTCGAGTCGGAAGAGGATGCGGTCGGCGCCGCCAACTCCACGGAGTACGGCCTGGTCGCCTACGCGTACACCACCAATCTCGACCGGGCGATCCGTGTCGCAGAGGGGATCAAGGCGGGGATGGTCGGCATCAACGCCGGCGTGGTGTCCAACCCGGCTGCTCCCTTCGGCGGTGTGAAGCAGTCCGGATTCGGTCGCGAAGGTGGCCGAGAGGGGATCGAAGAGTACCTGGACGTCAAGTACGTGGCCATCAAGGCCTGAGCCCTCCTCGGAGCTCGTCGCGGAACTCGGGTGCCGCGACGTCGATGATCCGCTGGGCTCGCTCGGCGGCAGTGAGGCCGCGCAGGTCGGCGATGCCGTGTTCGGTGACGATCAGGTCCACGTCGCTCCGCGGGGTGGTCACGACCTCCGGCGCGGGCACGATCGTGGACCTGCCCCCTGCCGTCGACGGGAGGGCCACTATGGACATACCTCCCGGCGACCTCGAGGCGCCTGTGCTGAAGTCGGGGTGACCGCCGGCGCCCGCGACGATCCGGCCGCGAGCGACCTCCACGTTGGCCGAGCCGTCGAGCCCGACCTGCAATGCGGTGTTGATCGCCACGAACCGTTCGATACCGGAAATCGCCGTGAGGTCGTGGGTGTGGTCGACGTCGCGTAGTCGCAGCCCGCCGCCGGCGACCATCGCTTTCAGCGCGTCGCCACCCCAGATGTACGCGGCTTCGGCCGGATCGACCAGCCAGCCAGCGCGGTGCAGTGAGACGAGCTCGTCGGTGACGAGCCCGGAGCGAACGCGGACAGGGACCCGCAGTGAGGAGATGACGGAGGCGCCCACCACGCCGGGTCCCCACTGGATCGTCGCTCCCTCGCTAATGAGAGCCGAGACCAGTTCACCGATCCGCTGGTGCGCGGGTCCCGGATCGTTGATCGGAGGCGGATCCGGCGGGTCGGACCGATCGATCACCTCGTGCACGTCCACATCGAGCGCCGGGAAGCCCTGCGGATCCCCGCCCTTCCAGCGTTCCACGACCACCCTCTTTGCGTTCGCCACTGCGGCTATCGCGAACCCGGGGCTGTGGGCAAGACGCCACCCGCTAGCGGTCTCGTACGCCCCCACGACCGCCACGTCAGGTCGCAGCCTCCCGGCGACCAGGCCGGGGATCGCTGACAGCCGGGCGGGTACGGCTCGAACCCTGCCCGAGGCCACCGCGGCACGGGTGCCGGGGCCGGTGAGCAGGGTGGTGACCGGGACCCCGGTTGTCTCCAGCCAAGAGGGCCGGCGCACCACCCATCCGAGCACCACCTCCGCGTCGGCGACGCCCACGACGCCGGCTACGAGAGCCGGATCAGGTAGCGGCCCGTCGGGGCCGTCCGCCATGACGATGAGCGGGCGGCGCTGCAAGCCGGTCTCGCCGGTCACCATTCAGGCGCCGGCGGGTACAAGCACGGGGATGGCTTCGCTGCCTGGCGGGCGTTCGAACGCTACGCGCAGCGCCATCCCCTCCTGCAGCACGGCCGGGTCGTCGCAGAGGAGCGCCGCCCACATCCACGGTCCCTCTTTGAGCTCCGCGACGGCTACCACAGACGACGCCGGCGGTGGCAGCACGGCCCAGCTGACGAGTCTCGCTTCGCCGCTCGAGGGCTCCCACCGGAGATCCTCACTGGCGCAGAAGGAGCACTGCAGCGCCTGTGGCTTGGACGCGTGGCCGTGGGGCTCGCAGCGCCGGATCAGGTAGACGCCGGCGGCGGTGCCGTCGAAGAACTCTTCACTTGCCTCGTCGCGTGCTACAGCCGGGATGCTCACGCCGGTCCCGTCCCGAGCACGAGCGTGGCGTGATGGTCAAGGATCCCGCCGTTGCCGCTGACGAGCGCAACGTCGTGGCGTTCGACCTGGCGTTCGCCGCCCTGCCCGCGGACCTGGATGATCGCTTCGGTGAGCGGCGTGAATCCCCACATGTAGAACGAGGAGAGCTGTCCGCCGCCGGTGTTCAGCTTGAGGCGACCCCCGGGGCCGATCTGCCCGCCGGTGGACACGAACGCGCCCCCTTCCCCCTTCGCGCAGAACCCGTAGTCCTCGAGCGACACGAGGACGGTGTAGGTGTAGCAGTCGTAGATCTGCGCTACGTCGACGTCGTCGAGCTTGACGCACGCCATCGACAGTGCCTGCGGCCCGGAGAGCGCGGCGCCTGTCACGAGCCCGAATTCCTCGTCGTGCTCGAACAGCCGGCCCGGATGGCACTGTGCCCAACCGTTGACGTGGACGGGTGGTTGGCACAGATCGGCGGCTCGCGCTTCGGTCGTGACGACGACGGCGACGCCCCCGTTGGACACGAGGCAGCAGTCAAGCAGGCGGAACGGGTCCGCGATCACGCGCGAGCTCTTGTGGTCCTCGAGCGTGATGGGGTCACGCTTCGCGGCGGCGGGGTTCATGGCGGCCCACGCGCGCTGGGCTACGGCGATCGCTCCGAAATCCTCGCTGGTGGTTCCGAATCGGTTCATGTGCCGGCGCGCGGCGAGCGCGTAAAGCGTGTTCGCACCGATGGCGCCGGCGGAGATGGTCAGGCCGCTCCATCCATGGAGGGTGGGCTTAGGCGGTTCGGCAGGACGATCGGGTGCAACCGGGTTGGCGTTCCTGCGCCGCGCGCCATAGACGTCGCCGGCGGAACGCCCCGGCCGCAGCGGCGCGTCCGCAAAAACGCACACCACTACTTCGGCCATCCCCGACTGCACCGCCATCGATGCGAACTGCACCATGGAGCCCGCGGTCGAACCATAACCCTGCATCTCGGACAAGAGGCGGAGATCGCGCAGGCCGAGTTCGCGTTGAAGACCGAGACCGACGCCACCGCTGGTCCCGTTGGAGGTGAGCAGACCGTCGACGTCGCCCAGTTGCAGGCCGGCGTCGGCGACCGCGAGGCGGATTGCCTCTCTCGCGAAGCTCGCTGCGTTGCGGCCGTAGATGGCGCCCATCTCGGTCATGCCGAGGCCCGCTATGACAGGTCTGCGGGACTTCGGGGCGGCCATGGGGTCACGTTAGTGAGCACAGCAGCTATGGCGCCTGCCCGCGAGCGCTGTAGCTTCGTTGCCCGTGCTCGCGCTCCTGTTCCCCGGCCAAGGCTCGCAACGACCCCAGATGGGAGTCCCCTGGAAGGACCATCCGGCCTGGTCCGCCGTCGAGCGCATCGCGGAGGCCACCGGCCGCGACGTCGCGGCGTTGCTCCTCGACGCCGACGCCGAGACTCTCAAGGCGACCCGCAACTCCCAGCTCGCCGCGTTCGCGCTGAGCCTCGTCACCCTCTACGCGGCGCGCTCCTCCGGTCTGGAGTACGCGCCCGCGCCCCGGGCGGTGGCAGGTCACAGCCTCGGTGAGTACACGGCGCTCACCGCCGCCGGCGCTCTCGATGCCATTGGGGCGGCGCGCCTCGTGGCGGCGCGGGGCGAGGCGATGCAAACGGCGGCCGACAAGGAGCCCGGCACCATGGCGGCGGTGCTCGGCCTCGAGCCGGCCCAGGTCGCCGAGGCGTGCGCCGGCGTCGACGGCGCATGGCCCGCCAACGACAACGCTCCGGGCCAATTCGTTATCTCCGGCACTTCCGCCGGCGTGGCGGCCGCCGGCGAAGCCGCCCGGCAGCTCGGCGCCAAACGCGTCATGGCACTGCCGGTTGGGGGGGCATTCCACTCCCCTCTCATGGCCTCGGCACAGGGCAGGCTCGAGGAGGCCTTGCGGGAGGCGCACTTCCACGACTCAGAGATCGACGTGGTCGCGAACGTGGACGCTGCCCCTCACCGCGACGGCTGGCATGAACTCCTCTCTCGCCAGCTCGTGTCGCCGGTCCGCTGGCGCCAGTCGCTGGTCAAGCTCCGCGAACTCGGCGTAACCCATTACCTCGAGCTAGGGCCTGGCAGCGAGCTGTCCGGAATGGTCAAGCGCACGGTCGACGACTCCGAGCGCGCCAATGTCGCGACGCCGGACGACCTCGACTCCTTGCAGGCGTTCCTCGAATCGGCCGTCGGCTAGAGCGCTACGCGCCCACCAGCTCATCGCGGAGCTCGCGCTTCAGGATCTTCCCTGCCGGGTTGCGCGGCAGGGGCCCGTCGTAGAACCACACCTTCACCGGGACCTTGAACGACGCCAGCTTCGTCCGCACAAATTCCTGCAGCTCGCTCTCGGTCACCGAACAACCAGCTCTCACCTGGACGACCGCCGCCGGCTCCTCACCGAGCGTCGGGTGCGCAACGCCGATCACCGCCGCGTCCGCCACCGCCGGGTGCTCGTAGAGAACAGCCTCGATCTCCACGCAGTAGATGTTCTCCCCGCCGCGGATCAGCATGTCCTTGGCACGGTCGACGATGTAGACGAAATTCTCCTCGTCCAGCCGCGCGATGTCGCCGGTGTGAAGCCAACCGTCGCTGAACGTCTGCGCCGTCGCCTCGGGCTTGCCCCAGTAGCCCTTCACGACGTTCGGCCCCTTGATCCAGAGCTCGCCGACCGAGCCGAGCGCCAACTCCCGGCCATCGGCGTCGACGACCTTCACCGTCACGACGGGAACCGGAGGGCCGACGCTGTCGGGCTTCTTCACGTAGTCCTCGCCGGCGTTCATCGTCGAGAGCGAGGAGGTCTCGGTCAGCCCGTAGCCGTTCGAGGCGGGCACGGAGCCGAACTGCTCCTGGATCCTGCGGACCAGTTCGGGAGGCGCCGGCGCGCCCCCGTAGCCGACCGCCTTGACGCTCGAGGTGTCGCGCGAGTCGAAATCAGGGTGGTCCAGCACCTGCATCACCATCGTCGGCACGCCGCCGAACGTGGTGATCCGCTCGCGCTCGATCAGCTCGAGCGCCCGGCCGGCGTCCCAGCGGTACATGATGACGAGCTTCCCGCCGGCGAGCGCGTTGGCGACCAGGACCGAATGGCAGCCCGTGGCGTGGAAGAACGGCACCGACAGCAGGTACGCGTTCTGGGACCCGTCGCCTGCGGCGTCGACCCCTGCGCGCAACGCGTTGCGGACGTTGACGTAGAAAAGGCTGATCGGATTGGTGCAGATGTTGCGGTGCGTTCCGAGCGCACCCTTGGGCCGCCCCGTGGTACCGGAGGTGTAGAAGATCGTCGCGTCGTCGTCAGTGGCGACGTTGACCGACGGCAGCTCGGCGCTCTCGGGTACCTGGCCGACGACGTCCTCCCAGCGCAGCATCCCCTCGGCAGGCACCGACGCGCCGCCGCGAACCACGACCGTGACCTCGAGCTCCGGCAGATCAGCGAGATGGGGGGCGATACGCGCGGCGCGGTCTTCGTCGGCTATCAGAACCTCGGTCCCCGAGTCGGCGAGCCCGTACTGCAGCTCCTCCCCCGTCCACCAGGCGTTGAGCGGCACGACGACGGCACCGGCGGCCGACGCCGCCCAGAATGCGACGGACCACTCGGGGAAGTTCCGCATGGCTATGGCCACCCTGTCGCCCTCGCGGACTCCGAACCGGTCGCGCAGGATCGTGGCGAGATGGGCGCAGGCGCGGAAATGCTCCTCGAAGGTCATGTGCTCGTCTTCGTAGACGAGGAAGGTCTTGTCGCCGTGCCCTCGGCTCAGGGTCAGGATGTCGGCGAGCGTTGCGGGGCAGTTCTTCCAGACCTTGGTCGGGATGCCGCGGATCTCGACCTCGTCGACCTCGAACATCTGGCCAGGGGCGGTGAGCTGCGCGTCGGCTTCAGCGATGGACATGGAAAAAGACCCAGTCATACGATCAACAGTTCCTTCCACGAACCGAGCCTCTCGCGTACCTGGGCCGCGGTCAGTGCGAGGGTCTCGAGCCGGACCGCGTCGACGATCTCGCGCTGGTCCCAGTAGTGCTCAGCGGCGCCGCTGAACATCCTCTTGCGCCACGAGACGAGGTCGTCGGGGGCTCCGCCGAGGAACCCCCACAGGGTGTACGCCCATTCCATGTCGTAGATGACCGGTGCCCTGCCGAACTGGGCCGAGCGGCGCGTGCCACAGGCGAAGCAGCCGGCGACGGTGGCGTCTTCGTGCTCGCCCTCGGTGAGCTGCAGCCGCGGGATGAGCCGCCTGGCAAGCTTGAGCCCGTAGCCGAGGTCGGGGCCCGTGGACCCGAAGCGAGGGCCCCTGGGTTGAGCCAGCTCGGTCTGCTCGGCCGGCCTTTCCTGGTACCACGCAACGGGCGGTGGGAGCAGGGCCGATGGCCTGACCCGGTCGGAGGCCTGTACCGGTACGTGGTTTGGTTGGGTCACAGAGGCTGATTCTGCTGGCCTGCCGCTCCATGCAGCAACCCGAACACGATCGAGTCCTCAAGGGCGGCCCACGACGCCTCGATCACGTTCTCCGATACCCCGATGGTGGTCCAGCTGCGCTCCCCGTCCGTCGAGTCGATCAGCACCCGGGTGACCGCCGCGGTCCCCTTGCTGGTGTCGAGCACCCGGACCTTGAAGTCTGTGAGGTGGACGTGCGCGAGATTCGGGAACACCGGGCCGATCGCCTTGCGCAGGGCGGCGTCGAGCGCGTTCACCGGTCCGTTCCCCTCCGCCGTGGTTATGACCCGGTCGTCGCCCACCAGCACCTTGACGGTCGCCTCGGTCACAAATGACCCGTCGTCGCGAAGGTCGGTGATCACCCTGTGCGACTCCAACCTGAAAAACGACTGCTTCCACCCCGTCGCCGCCCTCATCAACAGCTCGAGCGAGCCGTCAGCGACCTCGAAGTGGTACCCGCGGTGTTCCAGGTCCTTGAGCTGTTCGACCACGGCGGCGAGGACGCTGTCGTCGAGGGACAGCCCCAGCTGCTCCGCCTTCAAGGCGACGGTGGAGCGGCCCGCCATCTCGCTGACGACGAACCGGGTGCCGTTGCCGACCGATTCCGGGTCGACGTGCTCGTAGGCGTCGCGCTGCCTGGCGATGGCGCTCGTGTGCAGGCCGGCTTTGTGCGCGAACGCGGACGCGCCGACGAACGGCTGGTGCGGGTGGGGCGCGATGTTCACCACCTCCGCGATGTGGTGCGCCACCGAGGTGAGACGCGGCAGGCGGTCCAGACCGATCGTCTCGACACCCATCTTCAAGGTGAGGTCCGGTACAGCCGCGGTCAGGTCGGCATTGCCGGTCCGTTCGCCGTATCCGTTGATGCAGCCTTGAATCTGGGTGACCCCCATGCGTACCGCCATGAGGGAGTTGGCGACGGCGCAGCCGGAGTCGTTGTGGAAGTGGCAGCCGAGGGCAGTACCGGGGTCGAGGGCGTGTTGGCGTAGCTCTCCGACCACCCGCTCTACTTCGAACGGAAGGCTGCCGCCGTTGGTGTCACACAGGACGAGGACCTCGGCACCGGCGCCAGCCGCGGCACGAAGCACGTCGGTGCTGAAGGCCGGGTTCGAGCGGTAACCGTCGAAGAAGTGCTCTGCGTCGAGGAACACCCGCTTGCCCTGCGCCACGAGGTAGCCGACCGAGTCGGCGACCATGTCGATCGCCTCGGTGAGGCTCGTCCGCAGAGTCTCTGTGACGTGCCACTCCGCGGACTTGGCGACGAGGCACACCACGGAGGTCTGCGCTGCGAGCATGTCGGCGAGCACGGGGTCCGTCTCCGCCCGCCCGCCGGCTTTGCGCGTCGACCCGAACGCGACGAGCGTCGCAGTCTGAAGGTTGAGCTCGCCGGCGGCGGCCCTGCGGAAGAACTCGGCGTCCTTGGGGTTCGCCCCCGGCCACCCGCCTTCGATGTACTGGACCCCGAGGTGGTCGAGCTGCTCGGCGACGCGCAGCTTGTCGTCGACGGTGAGCGACAGTCCCTCTTGCTGCGATCCGTCCCGCAACGTGGTGTCGTAGACGTCTACCGCCTCCGGCAGTTCGGGGGGGACCAGGTGCGCGTGATCACCCGACATGCTCGACCCAGTCCTTGTAGCGGTCTACCTTCCCGCGCACCGCGGCCTGGTAGACCTCCTGGATCTGGCGGGTCATCAGGCCGGGCTTGCCGTCCCCGACCGGGCGGTCGTCCACCGACGCGATGGGCACCACTTCTGCGGCCGTGCCCGAAAGGAACGCCTCTTCCGCGATGTAGAGGTCGGACCGGAGGATGTTGCCCACCTCCGTCTCGAAGCCGAGGTCGCGGGCGATGGTCATCACAGAGCTCTGGGTGATTCCCTCGAGCGCGCCGGCGGACAGCGGCGGGGTGATGATCTTGCCGTGGCGAACGACGAAGATGTTCTCGCCTGTGCACTCGGAAACGTAGCCCTGCGGGGACAGGAGGATCGCCTCGTCGTAGCCGGCCTTCAACGCCTCTACTTTCGCCATGGACGAGTTGATGTACATGCCGGTTCCCTTCGCTGCCGGCGGCATGGCGTTGGGGTCGTGGCGCTGCCAGGAACTGATCTTCATGCGGACGCCGTTGGCAACCCCTTCGTCGCCGAGGTAGGCGCCCCACGGCCACACCGCAATCGACACGTTCACGGGGGCCGGCAGAGGATTGAGGCCCATCTCCCCATAGCCCAGGTACACGAGCGGGCGGATGTAGCACTCGGAGAGACCGTTGACGCGAACCGTCGCCTTGGTCGCCTCGATGAGCTCCTCGACAGTGAAGGGGACGTCGATCATGAAGATCTTCGCCGAATTGAAGAGCCGGACGATGTGGTCTGTGAGCCGGAACACCGCAGGCCCGGTCTCGGTCGGGTAGGCGCGGATCCCCTCGAACACACCGCAGCCGTAGTGGAGGGAGTGGGTGAGGATGTGCACGCGGGCTTCGTCCCAGTCGACGAATTCGCCGTCCATCCAGATCTTCTCGGTCTTGGTGATCGGCATCGGACTACACCCTTTCTGCGATCGCGTCGCCCACCTGGAAGGTGGAGCTGCCGGAACCCGGGACGAATCCCGAGACCGCCTTGGTTATGCGGGAGGCGGCGTCGCCGGCCCCGAGGAAGTCGAGCATCATCGCGGTTGACACGATCGCGGCTACCGGGTTCGCCTTGCCGGTGCCCGCAATGTCGGGCGCGGACCCGTGGACTGGCTCGAACATGGAGGGCCCTGTGCGCTCGGGATTGAGGTTCCCCGAGGCGGCCCGGCCGATGCCGCCGGCGATCGCCCCCCCGAGGTCGGTGAGGATGTCCCCGAACAGGTTGTCGGTGACGATCACGTCGTAGCGCTGCGGGCTCTCGACGAAGTAGATGCACGAGGCGTCGATGTGGTTGTAGGCCGTGGTGACGTCGGGGTACTCGAGTGCCACCTGGTCGAAGGTCCGCTGCCAGAGGTCCCCCGAGAACGTGAGCACGTTGGTCTTGTGGACCAACGTGAGATGCCGGCGGTCCCGGGACCGTGCCAGGTCGAACGCGTACCTGATGCAACGCTCCACGCCGAAGCGCGTGTTCACGGACCCCTGCGTCGCGATCTCCTGCTCCGTACCTTTGCGCAAGAAACCACCCTCGCCTGCGTAGGCGCCTTCCGTGTTCTCCCGGACCACCGAGAAGTCGATCGGCACCCCGGCACCGACGCTGGAGTCCGCTACGAAAGGCCGCAGGTTGATGTACAGGTCGAGCTCGAAACGCATCCTCAACAGCAGACCCCGCTCCAGCACGCCCGGCGGCACCTCCGGGGTGCCGATCGCGCCGAGGAGGATGGCGTCGAAACCGCGCAGCTCGTCGAGGACGGCGTCGGGCAGCACCTCCCCGGTCGCCAGGTAGCGGCGCCCGCCGAGGTCGTATTCGGTCGTGTCCAGGGAGGCACCGGCCGCCCGCGCGACTTTGAGCCCTTCTGCGATCACCTCGGTTCCGATCCCGTCTCCGGGGATCACGGCGATCTTGTAGGTGGTCACGTTCCTGCTGGCTCCTGTCTCGGGTCTGGACACAAAACGACCGCCCCCAAAGGGACGGTCCACGAAGCGCACCGGCGGGCAGGCCGATGCGCTACACGATGATTACGATGCTGCAAGAGGGGGCGGGTCGCTTCACGGTCCCACCAGTCTCGCTGATGGCCGGCCTTCCGTCAACCACCACTAGCCTGGGCACGTATGGCTGCCCCGCACCAACTGACCCAGGACACTTTCGAACGGCTCAAGGCGGAGCTGGAAGACCTGCGCACCCGCGGCCGGATAGAGATCGCCCGAGCCATCGAGGCCGCTCGGGCCCTCGGTGACCTCTCGGAGAACGGCGACTACCACGCTGCCAAGGACACCCAAGGGAAGATGGAGGCCCGGATCCGCCGGCTCGAGGCGATGCTCAAGGACGTCGAGATCGTCGACGGATCCGCCGCCGAGGACGGCGTGGTCGTCGCCGGTGCGGTCGTCTCGCTGCGCTACGAGGGTGACGACGAGGTGGAGAAGTACCTGATCGGTTCCATCGAGGAGCGGCGGGACGGGGTCGAGGTGATCTCGCCCAACTCGCCACTCGGGCAGGCGTTGATCGGCAAGAAGAAGGGCGAGACCGTCTCCTACGAGGCGCCTCGAGGCGCCCAGAAGGTCGAGATCGTCGACGTAGGCAGCTGACCCGTTGATCACCGACCCCTCTCGCGTCCCACTCGGGGCACGAGCCTGGATCGGAAACGGGAGGTTCGGCGCTCTCGTCTCGGCGGACGCCACGATCGACTGGTACTGCCCCGGCGGCATCGGGTCCGCTCCGGTCCTTTGGCGGCTGCTTGACCCCGCCGGCGGTGCCATCAGGGTCGGCCCGGAACGCGACGGGCCCTCCGCGCCCCGCCGGCTGCCCCCGGGGAATCTGCGGTACCGCAGCGGCACGAACGTCGCCGAGAACATCCTCGAAGGGCCGGGGGGCAGGCGGGTGTCGGTCGTCGACTTCCTCCCGTGGCCCGGCTCCGGGTTGGAGGTGGGCGGGAGGATCGTCAGGGTGGTGAGGGCTCTGTCCGGCCCCGTCGACGTGGAGGTCGAGGTGTACCCCGCCGGTCCTTTCGCCGGGGCACGCGACGTAATGGGAACGCCGGATGGGGTCGTTGTCGACGACCTGGCCGTGCAGGTCGGGTTCCCCCTCCTGGCGGAGCCTCTCGGCCGGGACGTCCAGAGGTGGCGGGCGGTGAAGCGGCTGGAGGAAGGGGAAGGTTTCGCCGTGACTGCCGGGCCCCGCTCCGGTTCGGAGGCTCCTCTCACGCTCGACGCGGCGTTGCGGTTGGCCCACGAGACGGAGACCGCCTGGAGGAGCTGGCTGTCGGTGCTCGCCTACACAGGCGTGTACCGGGCCGCCGTCGAACGCAGCCTCCTGGCAGTGAGGTGCCTCACCGGCCCAGCCGGAGCACCGGTCGCGGCCGGCACGACCTCGCTGCCCCGCAGGCCCGGCAGCGAGCGCAACTCCGACGGGCGGTGGGTGCGCTGGCAGGACGCCAGCTCGGCTGTCGCCACCCTGGCAGCGGCGGGGTTCGCCGAGGACGCGGAGGCGGCGGAGGCCTGGCTTCGGCGTTCCGTGACGGACGCTCCACTGCCGTGGCCGGCGTGGCTCGATGCAGACGGCCAGCCGCCGCCGGGATCGGAGGAGTTGCCGCTCCAAGGGTGGAGGATGTCGCAGCCGGTGGTGGCCGGGGTCCCGCTCGACCTCGAGGACATCGACTGCTACGGCGCCGTCGCCGGCGTGATCGGAGCGAGCATGCGCGGCCCGGGAGGGCGGCCGGGCGACCCCGGTCCCCTCTCGGCCTCGTGGCCGGCGCTGTGTGGCGCCACCGACTGGCTCGCCGATCACTGGTCGGATCCCGACGCCGGCGTGTGGCTCTCGCAGGGTCCGCCGGCGAGGCTCGTCTCGACCGGCCTGCAGGCGTGGCTCGCTTTCGATCGCATGGCCCGCCACGCCCGGCAGGCCAACCCGCTGGACCTCTCCGCCGCGGTCTGGCAGCAGGAGGCGAGGGCAGCGATGTCGTGGATCGAGGATTCGGGCTTCGCAGCCGACGGCGGCCTGCGCCGCGACGGGGCCCAGTCCGCCGGCGACGAACCGGACGCTGCCCTACTACGGGCGGCTTGGACCGGACCCTGGCCGCCCCGCCACCACGTCGTGGAGGCGACTGTCGACCGGGTCCTCGAGCGCCTCAGCGCCGGCGGCCTGCTCTACCGCTACCCGGAGAAGGTGGACGACGGGCACGCCGGCCCCGACAACCCTGACCTGCTCGCGACCCTGTGGGCCGCCCGCGCGCTCGCTGAAATGGAGCGGTGGGACGAGGCTCACGAGCGGATGGAAGCGGTGCTCGGGCTGGCGGGGCCCACAGGGATCCTTTCCGAAGCGGCCGACCCGGTCGCGGCGGAGTTGACGGGAAATCTCCCTTCGACCTCGGTGCATCTCGCGCTCGTCGACGCCGCGCTCGCTCTCGAGCGCGGCCCGGCGTGACGTGAATGAGACGTGTATGAAGGGACCGAGGTAACGCCACCCCAACCCTGTCCACCTATGGCGCGACCGGGTCGCCGTCCGCGGACAGCGAATGGACACAGTGACCGGAATTCCTCGGGGTGACAGCAGCCGTGCCGGATAGCGTGCGACGCATGTCAGATCCTCCTGCAATCCTCGTCGAGGGCCTGCACAAGTCGTTTGGGACCGTGAACGCGTTACGAGGCGTCGACTTCGCGGTGCCTAGGGGCACCGTCCTCGGCGTCCTCGGCCCCAATGGGGCGGGCAAGACGACAGCGGTACGCATCCTCACCACGCTCCTCAAACCCGACGCCGGGCGCGCCTTGATCGAAGGGCTCGACGTGGTTGACCAGGAGGAGGCCGTCCGGGAGATCATCGGCCTCGCGGGTCAGTCGGCCGCCATCCAGGAGGAGCTCACCGGGAGGGAGAACCTCGAAATCGTCGGCCGTCTCTACCACCTTCCCAAGCGCGAGTGCCGCGAGCGCGCGGCCGAGCTCTTGGAGCGGTTCGACCTCGCCGACGCGGCAGACAGGCCGGCCAAGCAATACTCCGGCGGCATGCAGCGCCGGCTCGACCTGGCGGCGAGCCTCGTGGCCCAACCCGCGGTCCTGTTTCTCGACGAGCCGACCACCGGATTGGACCCGCGGAGCCGCATCGGGATGTGGTCCATCATCCGTGAGCTGGTGGCTGCTGGCACCACCCTCCTGCTCACCACCCAGTACCTTGACGAGGCGGACGAACTTGCCGACGAGATCGTCGTCATCGACCGAGGTCTCGTGATCGCGGCGGGCACGTCCGAACAACTCAAGGACCGCGTCGGCGGTGACGTCATCGAGTTCACGGTCCCGGACAGCACTAAGCGCGACGACGCGATCCGTGCCGTCGCATCCCTTACCGACGGGGAGCCTTCGGTGGACACCGGCACTGGGATGGTGTCGCTGCGGATCGGGCACCGCGGGTCGGAGGCTCTCGTGCAGACCGTCAGGGAACTCGACTCCGCCGGCATCGCTGCCCAGGGTTTGAGTCTCCGCCGCCCCTCTCTCGACGACGTCTTCCTCGCCCTGACGGGCCATGCCGCCGAGACCGAGAACACCAAACCGGTCACGGGACATCGACGCAAGCGTGCGGCTGTCGGGGGCGGAGAGGAGACCAGGTGACGACGGTTACCCTCGCCGGCCCCGAACGAGCAAGGTTGGCGTCGCGGACGCCGTCGCAAAAGCTTCAGCGCGCGTTGACCGACTCGGCCACGATCATGCGGCGCAACTTGATCCTGTGGACCCGCGTACCGGCGTACATCATGTTCACGGTCATCCAGCCGCTGATGTTCATGCTTCTTTTCCGCTACGTCTTCGGTGGCGCGATCCCCGTCAAAGCGCAGGGGGGCTACGTCAACTACCTCCTGCCGGGCGTAATCGGCCAGACGTGCGCGTTCACCTCGTTCGGAACCGCAATCGCATTGGCGCAGGAGCTCAAGAAAGGGTCGATAGACCGGCTCAGGTCCATGCCCATCGCACGCTCCGCCGTGCTGATAGGCCGCCTGGGCGCCGACGTCGTGAGGCTGGCGGTAACCGTCTCAGTCCTCATCGCCGTGGGGTATGCGGTCGGCTTCCGCTTCGAAAACGGTGCGATCCCGGCGCTACTGATGTTCGTGCTCGCTCTCGCCGTCGGCGTCGCGCTCGCTTGCATCTCCGCATTCACGGGGTTGTCGATCAAAGACGAGGAGTCCGTGCAGGCGTTCGGCTTCATCTGGGTGTTCCCCTTCACCTTCGTCAGCTCCGCGTTCGTGCAGATCCACAGCATGCCCGGGTGGATGCAGGCCTTCGCCAAAAACCAGCCGATCAGTATCTTCATCGAGGAGATGCGCTCTTTGGCTCTCGGTGGGCCCCTCGCACTACACGCATGGCAGAGCGTCGCCTGGCTGGCGGCAATCCTCGTCGTGTTCGGATCCCTTGCTGTCCGGGCCTATAGGCGGGCATGAGCAGGCCGCGCGGCATCGACGAGCGTTTCCTGGCGCTTCCCCTCGCGGATCTCGCCGGCGCGGCCCTGGAGACGGCGCGGCGCGGTGGCGCCGCGCACGCGGAGTTCCGGCTCGAACGCACCCGCGATCTGATGGTGCGCATCCGCGACTGGGAGGTGGAGGATTCAGGCGAGTCCGACACGGCCGGTCTTTCGGTGAGAGTGCTTCACGAGGGAACGTGGGGGTTTGCTTCGGCCAGCCGGCTCGACGCGGACTCCGCCGCGCGAGCTGCCACGGACGCCCTGGAGATCGCGCGCATCTCCTCGGCGATCAACCGTGAGCGCGTGGACCTCGCCCCCGAGCCGGTCTACGCGGGCGCCACCTGGGTTTCCTCCTACGAACACAACCCGTTCGACGTGCCGGCGGGCGACCGGATCGCCCACCTTCTCGGCTGGACGGAACGGCTGCTGGCCCACAAGACCGTGAACCACGCAGATGCCTCAGTGCACGCCGTCCAGGAGGACAAGTTCTACGCGGACCTCGCCGGCACCGCCACCACCCAGGAGCGCGTCCGGGTCCACCCCGTCGCCACCGCCGTGTCGATCGACGCGAATACCGGAGCCTTCGAGACCATGCGGACGCTCGCCCCGCCGACCGGACGCGGCTGGGAGTACCTGACCGGCACCGAGTGGGACTGGGATCGAGAACTCGCGGAGATGCCGGAGCTCCTCGCGGAAAGGCTGAAGGCGCCGAGCGCCGAGGCGGGGCTTTACGACGTGATCATCGACCCGTCGAACCTGTGGCTGACCATCCACGAATCCATCGGGCATGCCACCGAACTGGACCGCGCCCTTGGTTACGAGGCGGCTTACGCGGGCACCTCGTTCGCGACCTTCGACAGGCTCGGCTCCCTGAGGTACGGATCGCCGGTGATGCACGTCGTCGGCGACCGAACGGTCGAGCACGGGCTGGCCACGGTCGGATACGACGACGAGGGTGTGCGCGCACAGAGTTGGGACCTGGTCAGGGAGGGGATCCTCGCGGGCTACCAGCTCAACCGCGCCATGGCGGCGAGGCAGGGACTCGGCAGGTCCAACGGCTGCGCCTTCGCCGACTCCCCCGGTCACATCCCGTTGCAGCGCATGGCGAATGTTTCGCTGCGGCCGGTCCCGGGCGGTCCCTCCACCGAGGAGCTCATCGGATCCGTCGACGACGGCATCTACGTCGTCGGCGACAAGAGCTGGTCGATCGACATGCAGCGCTACAACTTCCAGTTCACGGGCCAGCGCTTCTACAGGATCCGATCGGGGCAGCTCGCCGGGCAGCTCAAAGACGCCGCATATCAAGGCATGACCACTGACTTCTGGGGTTCGATGGCGGCGGTTGGCGGGGAGCAGACCTACGTGCTCGGCGGCGCGATGAACTGCGGGAAGGGACAGCCGGGTCAGGTCGCCCCGGTGAGCCACGGATGCCCGTCCGCGCTGTTTCGCGGCGTCCGCATCCTCAACACCAATGAGGAGTCAGGGCGTTGACGCCGCAGGAACTCGTCGAGCGGGCGTTGTCGCTGTCGGTGGCCGACGAGTGCGTCGTGTTGGCGGACGAGTCGACGTCCGCCAACCTTCGCTGGGCGAACAACACCCTGACGAGCAACGGCGTTTCGCGCTCGAGCCAACTGACCGTCATCTCAGTAGCCCGCGGCGCGACCGGCATCGTCTCGCGGGAAGGCGTAACCGCGGACAATGTCGAAGATCTGGTGCGTTCGGCCGAGCACGCCGCGAACGAGGGTGTTCAAGCCGAGGACAGGAACCCCCTCGTCGCCGGCGAATGGGGCGCCTGGGCCGACGCCCCCCAAGAAACGTCGATCGGCGTCTTCGGCCACTTCACGGGCGAACTGGGTCAGCAGTTCGACCGCGCCGACGGCAGCAATGAGCTGCTGTTCGGCTTCGCCTCGCACGACGTCACCACGACCTATGCGGCCTCGTCGTCGGGGTTGCGCGCACGGCACGACCAGTACACGGGTCACGTCGAGATGAACGCCAAGTCGTCGGACCTCTCGCGTTCGGCGTGGGCCGGCGTCCCGACGGAGGATTTCGCCGATGTCGACGTCGCCGGCCTCGCTTCGGGCCTGTCGCAAAGGTTGGAGTGGTCGAAGCGATCCGTGGACCTGCCCGTTGGCCGTTACGAGACGATCCTGCCGCCGAGCGCCGTCGCCGACCTGATGATCTACATGTACTGGTCGTCGGGCGCCAGGGACGCTCACGACGGGCGCACGGTCTTCAGCCGCCCCGGCGGGGGCGCGCGGATCGGGGACCGGTTGACAGACGCGCCGGTGACCCTGCGCAGCAACCCCGGCGAGCAGAGCCTTTCGTGCGCGCCGTTCGTCGTGGCGCACAACTCGAGTGGGTCGCTGTCGGTGTTCGACAACGGTCTGCCAGCCTCTTCGACCAACTGGGTCGACGGCGGGAGGTTGAGCGCACTCGTCTCGACGAGGCACTCGGCGTCGCTCCTGGGGGTGCCGGTCACCCCCTACGTGGACAACCTGATCATGGAAACCGGCGGAAGTGGGGACCTCGACAGGCTCGTCGCTGCGACGTCGGACCGGGCGCTGCTGGTCACCTGCCTCTGGTACATCCGCGAGGTGGACCCGCGGTCGTTGTTGCTCACCGGGCTCACGCGCGACGGCGTGTTCCTCGTCGAGCGCGGGGAGGTGGTCGGCGCGGTCAACAACTTCCGGTTCAACGAGAGCCCCGTCGATCTCCTAGCCCGCATCTCCGACTCGGGCGCCACGCAGCGAACGCTCCCACGCGAGTGGTGCGACTACTTCACCAGGACCGCGATGCCGCCTCTGCGGGTCGACGGGTTCAACATGTCCACCGTGAGCCAGGCTTATTAACAGCTTCACAGAATTGCCTGAGCAGATGGCGCGAACCTCTAGAGGTCACGCCAGCGGGCGACCAACTCGATGAGGGTGCGGGTTCCCCACCCGGTCCCGCCCTTGCGAGACAGGAGATTCTCGGCGTCCGCCCAGGACGGCGCGGCGATGTCGAGGTGCGCCCAGGGGAGTCCCCCGGTGAACTCCTCGAGGAAGAGCGCCGCCATGATCGTCGAGGCCGCGGGCTGCCCCGTCACGTTGCGGAGATCGGCGACGTCGGAGTCGAGATCTTTGCGGTAGTCGGAGAACAGCGGGAGCTCCCAGCATGGTTCCCCCGCCAACTCGCCGGCGGCGATCACCTTCCGCACCACCTCGGGGTCCGTGCCCAGCACGGCGGCGACGCGGGTGCCCAGCGCTACGCGCTGCCCGCCTGTCAAGGTGGCGATGTCCACGATCGCATCCGGGCCCTCCTCGACAGCCAGGCTGAGCGCGTCTGCGAGGACGAGCCGGCCTTCCGCGTCGGTGTTCAGGACTTCGATGCTGGTGCCGTTGCGCGCGACGAGGACGTCGCCGGGATGGATGGCCGTCCCGCTCGGCATGTTCTCCGTTGCCGCGACCCAGCCGTCGACCTGAATGGGCAACCCGAGCTCCGCCGCGGCGATGGTGGCCGCGATGACCGCCGCGGCACCTCCCATGTCGCCTTTCATCGTCATCATCGACGCCGGCGGCTTCAGCGAAAGACCGCCCGAGTCGAAGGTGATGCCCTTCCCTACAAGTGCGATCCGTGCGCGCGGGCGGCCCGGCGGGCGGTGGGTCACGCGGATCAACCGGGGGGGCTCGGCCGCGCCGGCGGACACCCCGAGCAGACCGCCGAGTTTCTCGTCAGCGATGCGGTCCTCGTCCCAGACTTCGACCTCCGCGCCCGTGCCCGCTGCGGCGTCCTCGGCAAGCCGCGCGAACTCGGTGGGAGTGAGGTCGCGTGGCGGGCGGTTGACCCAGTCGCGGCACCGCCAGGTCGCCCTCACCGCGGCGGCTCCCCTTTCGAGCCCGCGGCGGGTGCTTCGCCGGCTGACCAGCACCACCCGCTCGAGGGTCGGCGCGCGATCACCGTCGCGCCTGTTGGCGGCCGCGAAGCGGTACGCGCCCAGTCCGACGCCCTCGACGACAGCCTGGGCGAGGTCGGGCCAAGGAGCCGCAAGGGTGGTGGCAACTGCAGTCGCGTCGCCTGCAGCACGAGCGAGAGCAGCGCCGGCCTTGCGAAGCGCGGCCGCGTCGACGGCGTCTCTCGCGCCGACACCGAGCGCGACAACGGTCGTCCCGTCATCGGCCGGTACCGCTAGCACCTGGCCCGGCTTGGCCTCGAACCGGCGCTGCGAGAGGAACCGCACGTCGAGCTCTGCGCCTGCTTCGGGCGGCGTGGTGAGATCGGAGAAGACCGGCACACCCAGGACGGTCACATCGTCGGGCGGTGTGGACGAGGTCTCGAACCTCGGGCCAGCGAACGACGACGGAGCGGGCAACGACTCAGGCATCTAATGGGCAACCTTCCTGGAGAGGAGTGAATCACCTTGCTCCTGCCAGCGCGCCATCGTCCAGACCAGGTCGGACAGGCGGTTCAGGTAGCGGGTGACCAGCGAATCGGGGACGCACGCGTTGAGCGCCTCTCGCTCGGCGCGCCGGACGGTCGTCCGGGCGAGATCCAAGGCCGCGGATACCGGGTCGTGCCCGGGCACCACGAAGTCCTTGAGCGGCGGGAAGCGCCCGGTGAGCTCGTCGATGCGAAGTTCGAGTTCCGCGACCATCTCCTCGGTGACCCGCGACACGCCAGGCTGAAGCTTGTGGCGGTTGCTCTCCGCGGTGGCGACCTCTGCCATGAGCACGTACAGGTCGCGCTCGAGACGGACGAGCAGGCTGTCGAGCTCCGACTCCTTTTCGACGAGCGCCCTGGCCATGCCCAGCGCCGCCTGCGCCTCGTCGACCGCGCCGTTGGCGACGATCACCGGCGAGTCCTTCGGCACCCGCCCGCCATACAGGAGACCCGTGGTGCCGTCGTCACCGGTCCGGGTGTAGATCTTCATGCGAGGGCCGAGCCTACCCATCGCTCGCATCGGAGGATGCTGAGGGGCGCATCGGACACTGCGCGTCGGCGTGATGGATGACGATCCGTCCGGCATCTCCGACCATCTCGGCCTTCCCGGGCGAAAGTCGATTCGGGGCATTCGGGCGGCACCGGTAGCCTGGTGTGCGTGAGCTCGTACGTAGACGCCGTCCGGGGATCTGTGGTCATCTTCGACGGCGCGACGGGGACCAACCTGCAGCTGCGACATCTCGGCCCGGACGACTTCGGCGGGGCCGCTCTCGAGGGCTGCAACGAGTTCCTCGTCGAGACCCGCCCCGACGTGGTAGCGGACCTCCACCGCAGCTTTCTCGACGTCGGATGCGACGTTGTCGAGACGGACAGCTTCGGCAGTCTCCCATGGGTCCTGGCCGAGTACGGGCTCGAGGACCGCACCAAGGAGCTCGCGAAGAAGGCGGCTTCCATCGCACGCGACGTCGCAGGAGGGGACCGCTGGGTCGCTGGGTCGCTCGGTCCGGGCACCAAGATCGCCTCGCTGGGGCAGATAACCTTCGCCGAGCAGCGCGACGGGTACCAGCTCGCCGCCGAGGGGCTGATCGAAGGCGGCGCGGACCTCCTCGTCATCGAAACGATCCAGGACCTGCTCCAGGCGAAGGCTGCGATAATCGGCTGCCGGCGGGCGATGGCTGAAACCGGCCGACAGGTTCCGCTCCAGGTGCAGGTTACGATCGAGACCACCGGCCGGATGCTCATGGGGACCGAGATCGGGGCAGCCCTGACGACCATCGAAGCGCTGCACCCGGACGTGATAGGCCTGAACTGCGCCACCGGCCCCGCCGAGATGAGCGAGCACCTGCGCTACCTGTCGCAGCGATCCCTCACGCCCATCTCGGTGCTTCCCAACGCCGGCCTGCCTTCCGTTGTCGACGGGCAGATGCACTACGACCTCACCCCGGAGCAGCTGGCGGAATACCACGCCAGGTTCATCAGCGAGTTCGGGGTGAGCGTGGTGGGCGGGTGCTGTGGCACCACGCCCGCGCACCTCGCCGCGGTGGTGGGGCGGTGCAAAGAGCTGACGCCGGCGAGGCGCGAGCCGGCTCACGAGCCGGGGATCGCTTCCATCTATAGCCACGTCCCCTATGACCAATCGCCGTCATTTCTCGTCGTCGGGGAGAGGACCAACGCGAACGGGTCGAGGAAGTTCCGTGAAGCGATGCTCTCGGACGACTGGGACACCTGCGTCGCGATGGCACGCGAGGCGGTCAAGGACGGAGCCCACGTCCTCGACGTGTGCGTCGATTACACGGGCGAGGACGGTGTGGCGGACATGCGCGAGGTGGCCAGCCGGTTCGCCACGCAGGCGACGCTGCCGATCATGCTGGACTCCACCGAAGCCGACGTCATCGAGACCGGACTGCAGCTCATCGCCGGCAAGCCCATCCTCAACTCGGTGAACCTCGAGGACGGGGATGCGGAGGGGACGAGGCTCGATCGTTTCCTGTCGCTCGCTCGCGATTACGGAGCGGCGGTCGTGTGCACGTGCATCGACGAGGAGGGGCAGGCGCGCACCGCAGACTGGAAGTCGCGGGCCGCCCAGGCCATCCACCGGCTCGCGGTGGATAGGTACGGTATCGCGCCCGAGGATCTTCTCTTCGACCCCCTGGTGCTGCCGATAAGCACCGGCATGGAGGAGAGCAGGCGCGACGGCATCGAGACGATCGAGGGCATCCGGCGCATCAAGGAGGCCCTACCCGGCGTCGGCACGATCGTCGGTCTCTCCAACGTGAGCTTCGGGTTGACCCCTGCGGCCCGGCACGCATTGAACTCGGTCTTCTTGCACGAGTGCCAGCAGGCCGGCCTCGATGCCGCCATCGTCCATGCGTCTCGCATCATCCCCCTCAACAAGCTCGACGAGCGGGTGGTCGAAGTCTGTCTCGATCTGATCTACGACCGGCGCGACCCCGCCGCTGGCTACGACCCCCTCGCCGAGCTGCTGTCCCTGTTCGAGGGGGTGACCTCGGGGGAGATCGCCCGTGAGGACCGCAGCGGCTGGCCGGTCGAGCGAAGGTTGGAGCAGAGGATCGTCGACGGCGACCGGGACGGGCTCGAATCCGACCTGGACGAGGCGCTCGACGGCGGTCAGGCGGCGCTGGACGTGATCAACGGGCCGCTGCTCGGTGGGATGAAGACCGTAGGCGACCTTTTCGGCTCGGGTCAGATGCAGCTGCCGTTCGTCCTGCAGTCGGCTGAGACCATGAAGACGGCGGTGTCGTATCTCGAGCCTCACATGGAGAAGAGCGACGCCGGCGGCAAGGGACGCATCGTCCTCGCAACCGTCAAAGGCGACGTCCACGACATCGGCAAGAACCTCGTCGACATCATCTTCACCAACAACGGGTACGAGGTGCACAACCTCGGCATCAAGGTCGCCCTGTCCGACATGGTCGATAAGGCCAGAGAAGTGGGCGCGGATGTGATCGGGATGTCCGGTCTACTCGTCAAGAGCACCCTGATCATGCGCGAGAACCTGGTCGAGCTCAACGAGCGCGGTCTCTCTGACATCCCGGTGATACTCGGCGGTGCCGCGTTGACGCGCACGTACGTCGAACGTGATCTGCGATCCGAGTACCAGGGTCGCCTGTTCTACGGCAAGGACGCGTTCGAGGGCCTCCACACGATGGACCGGCTCATGCACCTGAAGCGGTCAGGTGACGACGACGCCGAGTTCGGCCGCGTGCCCGAAGGACGTGAGGGCGCGCGGCCGCGCGCGGCACGGGCGGCCGAAGCGTCGGCGTCCGGCGCCGGGACGTCGAAGCCCACCGATATCCCTCGCAGGGCGCCGTCGGTCGTCGCGGACAACCAGGTGTTCGTCCCGCCGTTCGTCGGGAGCCGGGTCGAACGTGGCCTCCCCCTCGACGACATCGCCTCCTACCTCAACGAGACGGCGCTTTTCCGCGGCCAGTGGGGCTACCGCCCTGACAAGTCGCTCTCGGAGACCGACGCCGAGTTCAAACAACGCGTACGCGCTGTGCTGCGCGACCAATTCGCCGCCGTTCGCGCGTCGGGGGTCCTCCAGCCTGCGGTCGCTTACGGCTGGTTCGCCGTCAACTCCCAGGGCGACGACCTGGTGGTGTGGAAGGACGAGTCGCGCACGGCGGAGTGGCTGCGGTTCCGGTTCCCGCGCCAGCCGACCGACCCGTGGCTGTCGATCGCCGACTTCTTCCGCTCTGCCGATTCGGGCGAGGAGGACTACGCCGCCTTCCACGTCGTGACCATGGGCCCGAAGGCGTCTGCGGAGACGGCCCGTCTTTTCTCCGAGAACCACTACCAGGAGTACCTCCACCTCCACGGGCTGGGTGTGGAGATGACCGAGGCGCTGGCAGAGTACTGGCACCGGCGGATCCGGGAGGACTGGGGTTTCGCCGGCGAGGACGGGCCGAACCTGGGAGGGTTGTTCAGGCAGCAGTACCGGGGAGGTCGTTATTCGTGGGGGTACCCCGCGTGCCCCGACCTCGAGGACAACGCCAAGTGCGCGGAGCTGGTCGGGGCCGAGCGGATCGGCGTGACGGTCAGCGAGGAAACCTCCTGGCAGTTCCATCCCGAACAGACGACAGCAGCGATCATCTGCCATCACCCCCAGGCGAAGTACTTCGTGGTCGACCGGGTCTGAAGCTTCGGGTGGCGCCGGGGGCGCTGCTCAGAGCAGGCCGGCGCTCGCCGCCCCGTCGACCATCACCGCTGTTCCGGAGATGTAGGACGCGGAGGTAGAGCACAGGAAGGCCACGATCCTCCCGAAGTCGCCTGGGTCTCCCATCGGGCTGTCGGACCCGCCGAGCTGGATCATGCGGTCGGTGGCGTGAGGACCGGGACAGACGAGGTTCAACGTCACATCCGGGAACAGGTCCCGGGCTGCCGTCTTCGCCCACGCCCACAAACCGGTGCGGGCGAGATTGGACAGCGCGAGGTTGGGCACGGGCTGCTTCACCGAATATGAGGTGATGCAGCAGATCCGCCCGGCACCGCCCGACCTCAGGGCCGGCAGCGCCTCACGAACGAGGCGGACCGAAGTGGTGAGGTTGGCGTTCACTGCGTCCGCTATCTGCTCGTCGGTGACATCGAGAGCGCGACCGGGAGGAGGACCGCCGGCGTTCGCCACAAGGATGTTCAGGCCCCCGAACCGGTCGAGCGTGTCCCGCACGACCCGCGCCGGGGCATCCGGATCGGTGATGTCCGCTCGGATGGCGAGAACCTCCCCCTCTCCCGCCTCGGCCTCGATCTCCTCCCGGGCCTTGGACAGGGCCTCTTCGCCGCGCGCCGTGATGACGACCTTTGCGCCCTCGCGGGCGAGCGCGAGAGCCGAAGCCTTGCCAAGCCCTTTCGACGAGGCGGTGACCAGGGCCACCTTCCCGGCGATGCCGAGATCCATCAGGCGTCGACCAAGGCCAGCTCGTGGCTCACCTTGTTGAGCGAACGGGGCCCTTCCGTCGTGGCCACCACGATGTCCTCGATGCGAGCACCGAATCGCCCGCTCAGGTAGATGCCCGGTTCGATGGAGAAGGCGTGGCCTGGCTGGAGGGGGACGTCGTTGCCGGCGGCGATGTATGGATCCTCGTGCTCCTCCAGGCCTATGCCGTGCCCGGTGCGGTGGATGAACGCCTCGCCGTACCCGCCCGCGGTGATCACGTCCCGGGGCACCCTGTCGACGGCCTCGCACGTCGTGCCGACCGTCGCGGCATGCACGCCTCGCGCCTGGGCTTCGCGAAGCAGCTCGTACAGCTCGCGGTACTCGCCGGGCGGTTGCCCGCCACCGGTCCACACCGTCCTGGTGATGTCCGAGCAATAGCCGTCCATAGTGCCGCCGAAGTCGCACACGACCGGTTCTCCTGCCTCGATGACGCGCCGCCCGGCCTCGTGGTGAGGGCTGGCGGAGTTGGGGCCGCTGCCGACGATCGCGAAGTTCACTCTCTGGTGACCCTCCAACAAGAGCCTTCGCCCGATGTCCTGGGACACTTCCCCCTCGGTACGCCCGACCAAACCGATCTCACCGCCAAGAAGCTGGGCGGCAACTCGGTCCGCTGCTGCCGACGCGGCGGCGAGGGCCTCGACTTCCGCGGGGTCTTTCACCGCCCGAAGCGGGGCGGTGATCTTCGACGACGCCGACCACTGCGCCGTGGGCATGGCGGCTTGAAGGGCGAGCACGAAGCTCGCCCAGGTCCGGTCGGACACGGCGATCCGGGTGCTTCCCGAACCGCAGCCGAGGGCGACCAGGTCGGCCACGATGCGCACCGGGTCGTCTCCTTCCGCCCACGGGCGCACCTCGAAGACGTCGGCGTCGGGCTCCACTCGCGGCGCTTCCAGTCGCGGGACCACGAGCGTCGCGGGCGCGCCCGCCGGCACCACGAGCATCGTAAGGCGCTCGAGCGGCATCGCCTCGTACCCCGTGAGCCAGGGCAGGTCGGCGCCGAGCGACAGCAGCAGGACGTCCACGCCGGCGCCCGCCATCGCGCCGCGGACCCGTTCGAGGCGGCGGCCCCTGGCGGCGGTCATACGAGCACCGCGGCCACGGAGGAGGCGCCGGGAGCTGCGCCGGCGGCGGCTTGACGCGCGTGGTAGCTCGAGCGGGTGAGCGGCGATGCCTCGACGTGCGGTATGCCAATCACCTCTCCCTCCGCCTTGACATCGTCGAACTCCTCCGGTCGCCACCAGCGCGCGACGGGCAGGTGGTTCGACGTGGGTCGCAGGTACTGGCCCACGGTGACGATGTCCACCCCTACGCCCCGGAGGTCGGCAAGGGTGGACGACACCTCGGCCCTTGTCTCGCCCATACCCACGATGATCCCCG
Organism: Acidimicrobiales bacterium; assembly: GCA_035533095.1. NCBI lineage: Bacteria > Bacillati > Actinomycetota > Acidimicrobiia > Acidimicrobiales > Acidimicrobiales bacterium. The sequence continues at coordinate 30,920 of DATLUM010000059.1, forward strand.
ACTTGGTCACCAGGCCCGCAGCCTTCGCTCGTGCCAGTACCGACAGGCTCCGCACGTACGACGCCGAGGGACGAACGGCCCTCTGCAAGCGGGCGACCGTTTCGATGTTGTGGTTCAGCACGTCGGGCCGCGCCGAGAAGATCATGTCGAGCGAGCCAGGGTCACCCTTGCAGTCGGATATCAACAGCTCGACCGCCGTACCGGGGGAACGCCGGCGGATTGCTTCGACCGTCGCGGCGAAACCCGAGGCGCCCCCGTCGGCCAGATCGTCCCTGGCCACGGTGGTCACCACGGCGTGCGCCAGACCGAGCCGCTCGACCGCCTCGGCGACATGCTCCGGCTCCGCCGGATCCGGGGGCAGGGGCCTGCGGGTGTCCACCAGGCAGAACCCGCACGCACGCGTGCAACGGTCGCCGTTGATCATGAACGTCGCGGTGCCGTCGGCCCAGCATTCGTAGATGTTGGGGCACCCCGCTTCCTCGCAGACGGTGACGAGGGAGAGGTCGCGCATGGTGTGGCGCAGCGAGCGGTACTCGTCGCCCATGCGCGCCTTCACCCGCAGCCAGTCCGGCTTGCGTTCCGACGTCGCCACACCCGCGGTCGGCTCCACGCCGGCCTCGCGCAGCCTGCGGTCGAGCATCCTCACCGGCACATCCGCCCGCGCCGGGTCGGGGCGCGGCTGTGAGTCCACCGGATCGCCGGCCCCGGCACCTTTGGTGAAGGGAGCCAGGTCGGAGTCCGTGAAGCGCCATGCGACGTCCTGGCGGTCGATGCTCGAATGGCCCCAGATCCGAGCGGCACGGGCGACGATCGCGTCCACGACTCGGATCATCGCGACGTCGACTCCTTCGGCCGCCATCGATGTCACCGGCTTGTCGGCTATGCCGCAGGGCACGATGTAGCCGAAGTAGTCCATGTCGGGGTCCACGTTCAGGGCGAACCCGTGCATCGACCTGCCGCGCGAGACCCTCACGCCGACCGCGCAGATCTTGCGCGGGTTGGGCCCCTCCGTGTCCATCCAGACGCCGGGGTATCCGTCGAGCCTCGCTGCGCCGGGAAGGCCGAGGTCGGAGAGAGCGTCGACGACCAGTTGCTCGATTCGGTGGACGTGGCAGGGCGACGAGTTCGGCCCCGTGGGAACGTCGAAGATCGGGTACCCGACGAGCTGTCCCGGGCCGTGGTAGGTGACGTCTCCTCCCCGGTCGGAGCGCACGACTTCCGCTCCGACCGTCCCGGGGTCCACGAGCACGTGCTCGTCCTTCGCTCGTACGCCGAGCGTGAACACGTGACGGTGCTCGAGGAGAAGAAGCCAGTCACCGCAGCCCTGCGACCAGATCCCTCTCTGCAACGCCAGGGCGTCGCCGTAGGCCACCTTGCCCAGCCACCTGGCGCGCAGCCCGCCGCGACGAGGATCGTCGCCGGCGGCGGTGCCGCAGATGCCGGCGTCGCCGGCACCTGTGGACGCGCCGCTACCGGCGTCACAGGTCACAGCTCGGTAGCCCAATCCCGGGTCTCGATCACGTCCTTGATGGCGGCGAGGAACGCGGCCGCGTAAGCGCCGTCGAATGCCCTGTGGTCCCACGACAGCACCACGTTGCCCACGGGATGGACCGCGATCCCGTCGGATCCGTCCGGAAGCTCGATCACGACCGGGCGCTTTTTCACCCCGTCGGTCGAGAGGATCGCCACCTGGGGCTGGTAGATCACCGGCACGGTGATGAAGGTCCCGAACGGGCCGGCGTTGGTGATTGTGAACGTGCCCCCGGAGATGTCGTCCATCGTCAACCGCTTCGCCCTCGTCTTCGCGGCCAAGCCCGAGATCTCGCGGGCGAGCGCCCGCAGCCGCTTGGTGTCGGCGTTGTGGATCACGGGGACGAGCAGGCCCTCGAAGTCGAGGTCGACGGCGATCCCCAGGTTGACGTCGTGGTGCACGATGAGGGCGTCGTCACCAACGGAGCTGTTGACATTCGGGAACTCCTCGAGCGCGTCGATGGCGGCGCGGCTCACGAACGGCAGGTAGGTGAGCGAGAAGCCCTCCGCCTCCTTGAACGCCGCCTTCTGCGCCTGCCGGACCTTCTCGACACCGGAGTAGTCCACTTCGACGGCCACCATCGTGTGCGCCGAAGTGTGCTTCGACCTCACCATGTGCTCCGCCGTCCGCCGGCGGATGTTGGTGAACGGGATGACCGTGTCGTGCTCGCCCGGCGCCGGGACCGCGACTGCCGCCGCTGGCTCGGGGGGCGCTGCGGAAGCGGGCGTGCCTCCAGCCCTGGGGGGCGTCACGCGCGCCGTCGTCGGTGTCCCGCCGTTGCGCTGGTCGATCAACGACAGTACGTCCGAACGCGTGATCCTCCCGCCTGCGCCCGTCCCGTGTATCTCGGCCGGATCCAGGTTGTACTCCGCGACGAGCCGCCGCACGACGGGCGAGAGCATGCGGCCCGGATCCCCGTCCCCCGAGGCGGCCGGCGGAGCGGCCGGAACCGGTGGGGGTGCGGGCTGGGCGGCCGCGGCCGGAGGTGGCTCGGGCTGGGGCGCGGGTTGGGCAGCCTGGGGTGCAGGCTGGGCGGCCTGGGGCGGCGGTTCGGGCGGAGGGGTCTCGGCGACGGAGATCTCCGGTTCCGCCTGCAAGTCCGTGTCCTCTTGGCCGGCGGGGGCAGCCGCCCCGGCACCCGCCGGGGCTGGCGCGGCTCCGTCGGCGGAGATCACCGCGAGCTTGGTGCCGACGTCGACGGTCTCGCCTTCGCCGACGAGGATCTCGGTCACGACGCCCGATGCCGGCGAGGGCACCTCCGAGTCGACCTTGTCGGTGGAGACCTCGAAGAGGACCTCGTCTTCGGCGATGGTGTCGCCGACTTTCTTCATCCATTTGGTGATGGTTCCCTCGGTGACCGTCTCACCGAGCTGGGGCATTGTGATGTCAGCCAACGTGCAGACCTCTTCCGGTGAGGGCGAGCACCGTCTCGCCGAACGTCTCCGACAGGGTGGGGTGCGGCTGGATGAAGTGCCCCGCCTCCTCCGGTGTCGCTTCCCAGTTCACCGAGAGGTACGCCTGGCCCAGCT